>NZ_JBXFWM010000043.1:0-38706 GCF_056856655.1 Stenotrophomonas sp. STEN033 | reverse complement strand
CGGACCCCGCGGGAGCCCCCGCCCCGCGTGGGCGCCCCGCCACGGGGCGGGGGGGGCTCCCCCGGCCCCGCCCCGCCCCCCCCCGGCCCGGCACTACCAGAACAACAAAGGCCCGGATCGCTCCGGGCCTTTGCGTTTGCTTCACCTGTAGCGCCGAGGCATGCTGGGGTGTGGCTTTACCGGTAAGGCCTCTGCCGAGCACGGCTCGGCACTACATCAAGAACCGCTTACTTGTTCGGCGCAAATGCCAGCGTACGGCGCGTGGTGGTCGGGCTGCTGATCGGCTCGAACTTCCAACGCTTCACCGCATTCAAGGCCTCGCGGTCGAACACGCGTGCCGGGTTGGCGCGCAGCACGCGGGCGTCGGTGACCGAGCCATCGGTGCCGATGCTCAGTTCCACCAGCACTTCACCAGAGGTGCCCGAACGCAGGGCGTCGGCCGGGTAACGCGGGGCCGGCGTACTGACCGCGCGCAGGGTCGGTGCGGCCGCCGGCTTGGGTGCGGCGGCCTGCTGGGCAGCTGCGGCCGCCGCACTGCGCTGTTCCGCTTCACGACGGGCGGCAGTCTGGCGCTCGGCTTCCTGGCGTTCGCTTTCCTTGCGCGCGGCTTCCTGCTTTGCGGCCAGCTGCTGGGCGGCGCTGGCTTCTGCGGCCTGCTGCTGGGCCAGGCGCTGCTGTTCAACCTGCTGCTTGGCGCGGGTCTCGGCGTCCTTCTTGGCCTTGTCGGCTTCTTCCACCGTGCGGCGCTCGGCAACCTGCATGCTGCCGGTCACGCCCTGTTTCAGGCGCGGCAGGGCGGGTGCATTGGGATCCACCTTTTCCACCAGTGCGATAAGCCGCTGGGTTTCGGGGAAGTCTTCCCGGCCCAGGGCCTGCTCGGCGGCAATCAGGGTGTAGGGCTGCAGGTCGGTCAATGCGCTCTTGATGGACGCGTCATCGGGAAGCTTGTCACGCAAGGCCAGGTAGTACTCCATGGCGTTGTCGCCGGCCGGGGCGTACATGCGGTTTTCGCGCAGTGCGGCGCTGGCCAGGTCGCGCAGCTGCTGGGTATCCATGGCCTGGACCTTTTCGGCTACCGCCGGGGCAGGCGCGGCGGCAGCCGGGGTGGCCGGTGCAGCGGCCGGTGCGGCGGTTTCATCCTTGCCGGAACAGGCAACCAGCGTGCTCAGCAGAACAACGGGCGCCAACAGGCGCAGCTTGCCTTTACTCATGACGTACGACATCAAACATCCCCTTGAATCGACGAACGTGGACTGCGTAGGCCCTGACGGCGCATGGTGGCGGCATTTCCCGATGCCGCACCCATCAGCAGTGAAGCGCGAATCTAGCATCGCCGGCGCGGTAAGCGGCGGTCGATGATGACGCTGAAATGAAAAAGTGACGGGCGTCACATTGCGTGGCGCCCGTCCCTGCTGTCGCTCAGTGCGCGTTGGCGGCGGGCTTGGCGTGGCCGTTGGACATCAGCTTGTCGGTCCAGGCGATGCCGATGGCCGACAGGATGAACACGCAGTGGATGATGGTCTGCCACAACACGCCATCGCGGGTGAAGGTGGTGCAAGGCGACTTGATCGCGGTCAGTTCCGGGGTGCACAGCGGCATGCCGAGCTGGCCGGCTTCGATGAAGGTCTTGAGCAGGTGGATCGAGGAAATGCCGATGATCGCCATTGCCAGTTTGACCTTCAGCACCGAGGCGTTGACGTGGCTCAGCCACTCCGGCTGGTCCGGATGGCCCTGCAGGCCAAGACGGGAGACGAAGGTTTCATAACCACCGACGATCACCATCACCAGCAAGTTGGAGATCATCACCACGTCGATCAGGCCCAGCACGATCAGCATGATCTTCTGCTCGGTCAGACCCTGCGCGTCGGTGACAAGATGCAACAACTCCTTGCCGAACAGGAACACATAGACGCATTGCGCGACGATCAGCCCCAGGTACAGCGGCAGCTGCAGCCAGCGCGAGGCGAAGATCAGGGACGAGAGCGGGCTCAGCGGTTTGTAGTCGGACATTGGAAGGATGGTGCGTTGCGGAAACCGCGCAGGTTACCGGTCGCCCGGAAGGCTGCCAAGCGGCTACCGTAAGGGCCCCTGAGGATGGTTCTGCCGAGGCGTATTCATGATCGACCTTTACTATTGGCCCACTCCCAATGGCCACAAGATCACCCTGTTCCTGGAGGAGGCCGGGCTGGAATACCGCGTGCACCCGGTCAACATCGGCAAGGGCGACCAGTTCCTGCCGGAATTCCTCGCCATCTCGCCGAACAACAAGATGCCGGCCATCGTTGACCATGCCCCGGCCGACGGCGGTGCGCCGCTGAGCGTTTTCGAGTCCGGTGCCATCCTGCTGTACCTGGCCGAGAAGACCGGCCGCTTCATCCCCGCCGACCTGCGCGGCCGTGCCGCCACTCTGGAATGGTTGTTCTGGCAGATGGGCGGGCTGGGCCCGATGAGCGGCCAGATGGGCCATTTCAACGTCTACGCCCCGGAACGCATCCCCTACGCGATCGAGCGCTATGACAGCGAGGTGCGGCGCCTGCACCGGGTGATGGACAAGCGCCTGTCCGAGTCGGCCTATCTGGGCGGTGCGGACTACGGCATCGCCGACATGGCCAGCTATCCGTGGATTGGCGCCTACGCCAAGCTGCCGGTGGACTTCGACGCCTTCCCGCACCTGCGTCGCTGGCACCAAGCCATCGCCGAGCGGCCGGCTACCCAGCGTGCCTATGCAATCGGGCCGACGGTCAATCCGCAGGCCGGGCAGCCACTCAGCGATGAGGAAAAACGCCTGCTGTTCGGGCAGCGCTGAGCCACAGTCGAGGCATTGGCAGCGGCCGCCATGCAGGCGGCACGCTGTGGGGCAGGGCAATCACCACGCCAGCGGCGTGGCTTCCTGTTTCCAGAACAGCCAGCGGCGGATCTCCGGATGCGCCCCCACGCCGACCTGTTCCGGATTGGCGGCGGTCGAGGTCAGGTCGAGCAGGTGCACCGTGCCGGAATAGCTGCCCACCGCCAGCAGACGGCCATCGGCGGAGCTGGCCATCGCACTGATGGTACTGCCGACATGCTGCTTCCACAGCAGGGTGCCGGCCGCATCCACCGCACGCAGGTAACCATAGGCATCGCCCAGCACCAGCCCGCCGGCCACCGGCGCGCTGGCGTAGATGCGGCCGCCCGGGTCCACCACCCGCAGCGCGGGATGGTCTTCGTAGAAGTCGGTGTCGATCTGGCCGAAAGCCGCTGTTTCCACCGCAATGGTGGCACCGTTGTAGAAGTGGCAGGCGTTCAGCGCGACATGCTGGCCATCGGCGAAGAACGCCGCGTGGTGCGGATACTCGCCGTGTGGACCGATCGTGCACACCGGCTGGCCCTGGCCATCGAAGATGCGATGGTGGCCGTCCTGCTGGCCGCAGGCGATCCACTGTCCGTCGGGCGAGACCGCGGCATGCACCATGTCCAGCCGCACCGCGCAAGGCTCTTCGTCGGCAGCCTGTTCCTGCAGTTCGTCGGCGGTCGGCAACAGCCGCTGGATGCCGGCGGCGCTGCACAGGAACACACCATCGGCACGCACCACCACCGCGCGCTGGCCGTCGTTGAACGGGATCAGCTGTTGGATCGCGGCCTCGTCTTCGGCTGCAGCCAGGCTGGCCAACGTTGCCGGCAAGGCCTCGTCACCTCGTGGCAGCGGGAGCTCGGCGATAGGCTGGGGCTGTTCGCCCCGCATGATGTGGATGTGCCCTGCCGTGGCCAGTGCCACGAGTTGCCGGTCCGGGCTGCTGCCGAACATCAGCACGTCGGGCAGCGGGCGGATTTCCAGCCCACGCACGCTCAGCACCTGGCCCGGCTCGTACCAGGCCCCGGTGCGCACCAGCAGGCTGCCATCGGGCAGCCAGGCCAGTGCGCTGAAGCCCTGGCCGTTGGCCTCCAGCATCGACTGGGTGGCCTCATGCAGCGGCGGCCATTGCCCGCGCAGCTGCGCCAGTGCCAGCTCGTCGCCGTTGGCATTGGCTGCGCGCAACGCTTCCATCAGGGTCGGCAACAGCGCCGACAGATCGGGTGGATCCTGCGGCTGGCCCATGTTCTTCCAGTTGCAGGCATCACCACGGGCGACGTAATCGTTGAGATGGCTGGCGTAGGCATGGACGGCGGCCTGCCAGCGCAGGTGTGGAGCGGAATCGGTCATGTGGTGCGAACGGGATCGTCGAAGCAGGACTTTCGATGGAAGCACAGCAGGCCGTGGTTCGCTAGGATGGCCCGATCCGTGCTGTCCCTGACAGGAATCCCATGCGTCCCTTGTTCCTAGCCCTTGCCATGATCCTCGCCACGCCCGCCGTCCATGCTGAAAAGCTCACCCTCGAAGCCATCACCGGCAACGCGCCGCTGACCGGCCCCACGCTGATGAAGCCCAAGGTGGCGCCGGACGGCTCGCGGGTGACCTTCCTGCGTGGCAAGGACAGCGACCGCAACCAGCTGGACCTGTGGGAATACGACATCGCCAGCGGCCAGACCCGGCTGCTGGTCGATTCCAAGCTGGTGCTGCCCGGTGCTGAGACGCTTAGTGACGAGGAGAAGGCGCGCCGCGAGCGCCAGCGCATCGCCGCGCTGAGCGGCATCGTCGATTACCAGTGGTCGCCGGATGCCAGGACCCTGCTGTTCCCGCTGGGCGGCGAACTGTACCTGTACGACCTGGGCAAGCAGGGCAGCGCTGCGGTACGCAAGCTCACCAACGGCGAAGGCTTCAGCACCGATGCCAAGCTTTCGCCCAAGGGGGGCTTCGTCAGCTTCGTGCGCGAGCGCAACCTGTGGGTGATCGATCTGGCCAGCGGCAAGCAACTGCAGCTGACCCGCGACGGCAGCGCCACCATCGGCAACGGTGTGGCCGAGTTCGTGGCCGACGAGGAAATGGATCGCCACACCGGTTACTGGTGGGCGCCGGATGACTCGGCCATTGCCTTCGCCCGCATCGACGAATCAGCGGTGCCGGTGCAGAAGCGCTATGAAATGTATGCCGACCGCGTGGAGATGATCGAGCAGCGCTACCCGGCTGCCGGTGACCGCAACGTGCTGGTCACCCTGGGCGTGGTCGCGCCGCGCGCCGCTGCCGCGGTCAATTGGGTGGACCTGGGCAAGGAGCAGGACATCTACCTGGCGCGCGTGAACTGGCGCGATCCGCAACACCTCAGCTTCCAGCGACAGAGCCGCGACCAGAAGACGCTGGAGCTGATCGAGGCCAACCTGGCCGATGGCAAGCAGCGCACCCTGGCGACCGAGAGCGGCAAGACCTGGGTGCCGCTGCACAACAGCCTGCGTTTCCTCAAGGACGGGCGCTTTGTGTGGTCGTCCGAACGCAGTGGTTTCCAGCACCTGTACGTGGCCAATGCCGACGGCAGCAACCTGACCGCGCTGACCTCCGGCAATTGGCCGGTTGATGAGCTGCTGGCGGTGGATGAGGCCGCCGGTACCGTCTACTTCCGCGCCGGCGTCGAATCGCCGTTGCGCAGCGAGATCTACGCCGTGGCGCTGGCAGGTGGTGCGCCGAAGAAGCTGTCACAGGCGGCTGGCATGCACAGCGCCGCGTTCGCCAACAATGCCAGCGTCTACGTGGACACCTGGTCCAACAGCACCACTCCGCCGCAGATCGAACTGTTCCGTGCCAATGGCGAGAAGATCGCGACGCTGCTCGACAACAATCTGGCCGACCCCAAGCATCCGTTTGCGAAGTACCGCGACGCCCAGCGCCCGGTCGAATACGGCACGTTGACCGCCGCCGACGGCAAGACCCCGCTGCATTACAGCCTGATCAAGCCCGAGGGCTTCGACCCGGCGAAGAAATATCCGGTGGCCGTGTATGTCTACGGTGGCCCGGCCTCGCAGACCGTGACCGACAGCTGGCCTGGCCGTGGCGATCACCTGTTCAACCAGTACCTCGCCCAGCACGGCTACGTGGTGTTCTCGCTGGACAACCGTGGCACGCCGCGCCGTGGCCGTGACTTCGGTGGTGCGCTGTACGGCGTGCAGGGCACGGTGGAAGTGGCCGACCAGCTCAAGGGCGTGGAATGGCTGAAGACCCAGCCGTGGGTGGATGGCAGCCGCATCGGTGTGCAGGGCTGGTCCAATGGCGGTTACATGACACTGATGCTGCTGGCCAAGGCATCCAACCAGTACGCCTGTGGCGTGGCCGGTGCGCCGGTCACCGATTGGGGGCTGTACGACACCCACTACACCGAGCGTTACATGAACCTGCCAGCGGCCAACCCCGCCGGCTATGCCGAAGGCCGCGTACTCACCCATATCGATGGGCTGACCTCGCCACTGCTGCTGATCCACGGCATGGCCGATGACAACGTGCTGTTCAGCAACTCGACCAGCCTGATGAGCGCACTGCAGAAGCGTAGCCAGCCGTTCGAGCTGATGACCTACCCGGGTGCCAAGCATGGGCTGTCCGGCGCCAATGCGCTGCACCGCTATCGCATTGCCGAGAACTTCCTGGGGCGTTGTTTGAAGCCTTGAGGCGCCTTGTTGTTTTGATTTTTGGGTGAGGGCTGCAGGCCAAAGCCAGAAGCACCCCTCCCCAACCCTCCCCTTGCCTGCGGCAAAGGGAGGGGGCTGAGCTGTTCCCCCTCCCTTTCGCGCAGCGAAGGGGAGGGTTGGGGAGGGGTAAGCTTTGCTCCCGCAGTTGCCCCAACACCCCACTTCCTACCCTTGCCGCCCCGGCAATGACTGCGTACGGTCAGCCCATCCCTTATGGAGCTGCCCATGAAACCTCTCGTCCTTGCCGTCGCCCTGGCCCTGGCCGCCCCGCTGCCGTTCACCGCAGGCGCAGCACCGGCACCGGCCAAGGCAGCACCTGCCGCACCGGCCTGGGTTGCCCATAGCAATGAACTGGCGCAGATCCTGCTGCAGGCGCAGGCACCGTTCCAGCCGGAGATGACCAGCTTCTTCGGCGTGCCGGGTTACGACGACAAGGTTGTCGATCTGGGCCCGGACAACAGCAACCGTTACCGCGTGGCGCTGGGCAAGGCGCGCGACCAGCTGCGCGAGAAGCTGCAGGTGGAGCGCGACCCCAATGTGCGCCAGGACCTGGAGATCCTGATCGCCGCGGCCGAGCGCAACATCGAGAGCAGCACCCTCAACGAACAGCACCTGATGCCATGGGTGGATGTGCCGCAGGCGGTGTTTGGCGGCATCAACGGCCTGCTCTCCGACCAGGTGCCGGAGGCGCGCCGGGCCAAGGCCCTGGATCGCCTGAAGGCCTATCTGGGCCAGGCCCCCGGCACGCAGCCGCTGGCTACCCTGGCGCGCCAGCGCTATGAGGAAAAGAGCGGCACGCCCAACCTGCTGCAGCCGACCAAAATCGAGGTCGACCAGGCCCTGGCCAACGTCGACACCTACATCGCCGGCATCGGCAAGCTGTTCGCCAAGTACAGGATCGACGGTGCCGATGCGTCGCTGGCCGAGCTGTCCACGCAGATGAAGGACTACATCGCCTGGACGCAGAAGGAAGTGCTGCCCAAGGCGCGTACCGACACCCGCCTGCCGGCCGAGCTGTACGCCTTCCAGCTCAAGGAAGTGGGCGTGGACATCGATCCGGCCCTGCTGATGCAGCGTGCCCAGCTGGAGTACATGGAAACCCGCGCGATGATGCGCCAGCTGGCGCCGTTGGTGGTGCAGGCCAAGGGCCTGAAGGTGGCCGACAACACCGATTATGCGGCGGTGATCCGCGCGCTGAAGCAGGACAAGATCGGCAACGACCAGCTGGAGTCGCATTACCGCGGCGTGATCGACGCGATCGACCCCATCATCCGCAAGCAGGGCATCGTCGACGTGCCGCAGCGCCCGCTACAGATGCGCCTGGGCAGCGAGGCCGAAAGCGCCGCCTCCCCGGCCCCGCATTACCTGCCGGCACCGTTGGTCGGCAACACCGGCCAGCAGGGCACCTTCGTGCTGCCACTGGGCAACCCGGCCTCGGGCGAGAAGGCGCAGTACGACGACTTCAACTTCGGCTCGGCGGCATGGACGCTGAGCGCGCATGAAGGCCGCCCCGGCCATGACCTGCAGTTCGCGGCGATGGTGGAGCGCGGTATCTCGCTGGCGCGCACCCTGTTCGCCTTCAATTCGGTCAATGTTGAAGGCTGGGCGCTGTATGCCGAAGCCGAGATGGTGCCGTTCGAGCCGCTGGACGGGCAGATGATCGCGCTGCAGTTCCGCCTGCTGCGTGCCGCCCGCGCCATGCTCGACCCCGCGCTCAACCTGGGCCAGACCGACCGCGAGCGCGCCCGCAAGGTACTGGTGGAAGGCGTGGGTCTGTCCGAGGCCATGGCCACGCAGGAGCTGGACCGTTACACCGTGCGTTCGCCGGGCCAGGCCTGCAGCTACTTCTACGGCTACACCCGGATCATGGAACTGCGCATGCAGACCGAGCTGGCGCTGGGCGACAAGTTCGACCGCCTGGCCTTCAACAACTTCCTGCTTGACCAGGGCCTGCTGCCGCCGGACCAGTTGTCCGCAGCGGTCAACGAGGTCTTCATTCCGGCCCAGCGCCGCAAGTAAGCACAAAGGGCGCCGCAAGGCGCCCTTTCTCATTGGACATATTTTTCTGTGGGAGCGGCGTAAGCCGCGAAGCCACCACATCATCAGGTGGCATAGACAGCAACGACTTCAGAACCATCAGCTTCATTTTTGTGGGAGCGGCGTAAGCCGCGAAGCCGCTACATCATCACATGGCAAAGCTGCCAAGGCCTTCAGCACCATCAGCTTCGCGGCTTATGCCGCTCCCACAGTGCGCACAGGACAACGCCAGCCCAGGCCGCCTCATTCCTTGTCGTTGGAAGGCTTCACCGTCGTACTGTCACTGGCATCGGCCTCGAACAGGTGCATCAGGTCGGCGCGGGCATCGCGCGAGGTCTGCATCACCGCCGCTTCGTCGTCGTAGACCAGATGCTGCGCCTTGAGCAGCGCTTCATCGTGTTCGCGGAAACGCTGTACGTGGTCACGCGCCACATTTTCCGGGAAGCCAAGCGCGGTCAGCACCCGCTCGCTGGCTTCAAGGCTGGAGCCGAATACCTCGCGGAACGGTTCGGCTGACATGTCCAGCAGCTTCCACGCGTGCTGGCGGTTGCGCGCACGCGCCAGCACCGTCGCCTTGGGATACATGCGCCGCACCAGCCGCACCGCGCGCAGATTGGTGTCGGGGTTGTCCATCGCCATCACGAACACGCGGATGTGTTCGGCGCCGGCGGCACGCAGCAGATCGGGGCGGGTCGGGTCGCCGTAGTACAGCTGGTTGCCGAAACGGCGCAGGTCCTTGACCGTGTCCGGGTCGGCTTCCAAGGCAACAAAGGGAATGCGCTGTGCGGTCAGCATGCGGCCGACGATCTGGCCGAAGCGGCCCATGCCGGCAATCAATACCTGTGGTCGCTGCGCGCCGGCGTCCTTGAGGGTCTCATCCGGTGCGGGCTGTGTTGGCCGCGGCGCTGGCTTGAGTTGCAGTGATCGTTGCAGGGCAAGCAGCAGCAAGGGGGTGATCGCCATCGACAGGCTGACCACGGCCACCAGCCGGTCGTGGTTGATGCGCCCGAGCAGATGCGCCCGCTCGGCTTCGTTGAACACCACGAAGGCGAATTCCCCACCCAGCCACAACACGCTGCCCAGCATCAGCGCATTGCGCAGCGACATGCGCGCGGCCAAGCCCAGCGCGATCAGGATGGAGAACTTCACCATCAGCAGGATGGCCACGCCGAGCGCGATGATCTCGGGTTCGGCGGCCACCCGCTTCAGGTCGATGCCCATGCCAACGGCAATGAAGAACAGGCCGAGCAGCAGGCCCTTGAACGGTTCGATCTGCGATTCGATCTCGTGGCGGAATTCGGAGTCGGCCAGCAATACGCCGGCGATGAAGGCGCCCAGGCTGGCGCTGAGCCCGGCCTCGGCCATGAACCAGGCCGTGCCCAGCACCACCAGCAAGGCGGTGGCGGTGAACACCTCCGGCATGCGGGTACGGGCGACAATGTTGAACAGCTGGCGCAGCATCGGCCGGCCGAGCACGATCACCAGCATCAATGCGCCGAGGGCGATGGAGGCATCCTGCCAACTCAGGGTTTCGTTCTTGACCCCACCCAGCAGTGGAATGGCCGCCAGCAACGGGATCGCCACCAGGTCCTGGAACAACAGGATGGCAAAGCCGAGCCGGCCATAGTCGGTATTGAGCGCCTTGTGCTCGGACAACAGCTGCAGGCCGACCGCTGTTGAAGACAGGGCCAGCGCGGTGCCGATCACCAGCGCGCTCTTCCACGAGAAGTGATTGAGCAGCAGCAGGCCGCCCAGCACCACCGCACTGAGCAGCACCTGTACCGTGCCGGCGCCGAACACCGGCCGTCGCATCACCATCAGCCGCGACGGCGACAGCTCCAGCCCGATCACGAACAGCAGCATCACCACGCCGATCTCGGCGGCATTGAGGATGCGGTCGGCGTCCTGCACGAAGCCCAGCACATGCGGCCCCAGCACCACGCCAGCGGCCAGGTAGCCCAGCACCGCGCCCAGCCCGAAGCGCTTGAATACCGGCACGGCGATGACCGCCGCCAGCAGCAGTACCAAGGCCAATTCGAGACCGGTGCCATGCATTTGAAGGGATTCCTTGATTGATCCAGCTGACCGGCCGGGCAACTGCCTACCGACGATTTCACATTATGCGGACTGTGCCGTGAGTGAATGCGTATAGATGGCCTTCGTTGGCGGGACGCAGCGATGCAGGCTTGACCCCGTCGACCAACAGGACCAGACTCGCGCCGCTGCCGGTAGAACCGCGCAGCACCTTTCCGGAGTCCAACCCATGTCCAGCGACAGTAGAAGTCGAACGCGATCGTCGACACCAGCGACGGCAACCGCCTGACAGGGCTGGTTCGCCCTGTGCTGGCGTTGCGGTCGCAATCCAGAACAGGCGAATCAACATGAACCAGAAGCAATTTCTGCGGCCCGTGGTGGACGCAGCCACGCTGAGCGCGCCCTTGGCCGATTACAACACCGCCGACGCGGTGGAGTATCTCAACGCCCTGCCATTGCCGCTTGCGGCCAATACGCTGGCGGCACTGTCGTTGCCGCGTGCGGTCAAACTGCTGGAAGCCCCTGAGCTTCAGCATGCAGGCGAGCTGATCGCGGCGCTGCCGCCGGCCCGCGCCGCAGCCCTGCTGGGGCTGATGGCCGACGACCGTGCCACCGATATCGTCCATGAGCTGGATGATGCCGAGCGTGCGCGGTTGATCCCGCTGCTGGCACCGGAGGCACGGCGCTCGATCCAGCTGCTGCTGAGCTATCCGCCCAACACCGCCGGCGCCTTGATGACCACCGAGTTTGTCGGCGTGCCGGCAGACTGGACGGTGGCACAGACCCTGCAGCACATCCGCGAAGTGGAGCGCAGCCGCGAGACGGTCTACGCCATCTACGTGCTGGACCCGCAGACCCGCCAGCTGCAGCAGGTGGTGACGATGCGGCGGCTGATCACCGGCGAACCGGAGGATTCGATCCTGTCCGTTGCCCAGGTCAATCCGCCGGTGACCGTGGATGCCTTGCTGGACCAGGAGGAGGTGGCGCAGCTGATCCGCCGCCACGACCTGCTGGCGATCCCGGTGGTGGATGCACAGCAGCAGATGCTGGGGATCGTCACCGTCGATGACATCCTCGATGCATTGATCGATGAATCCACCGAGGACGTGCACAAGTTCGGCGGCGTGGAAGCCCTGGACAAGCCGTACATGCAGATCGGCTTCCTGGAGATGCTGCGCAAGCGCGCCGGCTGGTTGAGCGTGCTGTTCCTCGGCGAAATGCTGACCGCCAGCGCCATGCAGCACTACGAGGACGAGCTGGCGCGCGCGGTGGTGCTGACCTTGTTCATTCCGCTGATCATGAGCTCGGGCGGCAACTCCGGCTCGCAGGCGACCTCGCTGCTGATCCGCTCGCTGGCGCTGCGCGAACTGCGCCTGCGTGACTGGTGGAAGGTTGCCCTGCGCGAGCTGCCGACCGGCGTGGTGCTGGGTGCGATCCTTGGCAGCTTGGCGATCATCCGCATCACCGTCTGGCAGCTGGCCGGCCTGCACGACTACGGCGAGCACTGGAAGCTGCTGGCGGTGACCATCGGCGCGGCCCTGATCGGCATCGTCACCTTCGGTTCCCTGTCCGGCTCGATGCTGCCGTTCGTGCTCAAGCGCCTGGGTTTCGACCCGGCCAGCGCCTCGGCCCCGTTCGTGGCCACGCTGGTGGATGTCACCGGCCTGGTGATCTATTTCAGCATCGCCGCAATGATCCTCGGCGGCACCCTGCTCTGAATGTAGTGCCGAGCCATGCTCGGCAGGGGCGTTACCCGTAGAGGAGGACCTGTAGTGCCGAGCCATGCTCGGCAGGGGCTCTACCGGCAAACCCAACGGCAAACGCAGAAGCCACCCCTCCCCAACCCTCCCCTGCGCTACGCGCAAGGGAGGGGGCTGTTAGCGGCCATCTGCCAGTTCGCCGCCTGTCTCCCTCCCTTTGGCGCAGCCAAGGGGAGGGCCGGGGAGGGGTGCTTTTCGCCAAATCCAACCCCCAACTTTGATCCAACGCAGCCCACCCAGCACCGCAGCCGTGTACCTTTGACCCGGTACCCGCAACAGGCTTCGCAATGAGCACCTATCACCTGCAGACCGTATTCCGCCCCCGCTCGGTGGCAGTGATTGGCGGCAGCCCGCGCGATCGTTCCGCCGGCCGAGCGGTGATCCGCAATCTGCGCGCCGGCGGCTTCGCCGGGCAGATCGGCTGGGTCAGCCCGCGCTATGCCGAAATCGACGGCATGCGCACGGTCAAGAAGCTCAAGGACCTGCCGTGGATTCCGGACCTGGTGGTCATCACCGTGCCGGCAACGCTGTTGCCGCAGGTCGTCAGCCAGGCCGCCGAACTGGGCGTGGCTGCCGCCATCATCCTCACCTCCGGCCTAGGCAAGGGCCCGGGCTCGTTGGCTGCACAGGTGGAAGCCGCCGCACGGCCCAAGGGCATGCGCGTGCTCGGCCCGCATTGCCTGGGCGTCATCGCCCCGCATGCACGGCTCAACGCCAGCATCGCCGCGCACACACCGCAGGCTGGCGATCTGGCGCTGATTTCCGAATCCAGCGCGATTGCGGCTGCACTGGTGGAATGGGGCGTGGCGCGCTCGGTCGGCTTCTCGGCGGTGGTTTCGCTGGGCGATGCGCTGGATGTCGACTTCGGCGACCTGCTCGATTATTTCGCCAGCGATTACCGCACCCGCGCCATCCTGCTCTACGTCGACCAGATCAGCGACGCGCGCAAGTTCATGTCGGCGGCCCGTGCCGCCGCACGTGCAAAACCCGTGGTGGTGGTCAAATCCGGGCGCAAGCCGCGCGGCAGCGCAGAGGTGGTTACCACCCATTCGCAGGCGTTGGCCGATTCCGATGCGGTCTACGGTGCCGCCTTCAACCGCGCCGGACTGCTGCGGGTGAATGCACTGGACGAGTTGTTCACCGCCGCCGAGACCCTGGGCCGTCTCGGAACCTTTCCGGGTCGCCGTCTGGCCATCCTCAGCAATGGCGGCGGTGTCGGCCGGCTGGCAGTGGATCAGCTGCAGGCACTCGGCGGCAGCCTGGCCGAGCTGTCACCAGCCACCGTCGCGCTGCTGGACCAGGCCTTGCCGCAGGGCTGGTCGCGCGACAATCCGGTCGACATCGTGGTCGATGCCGATGGCGGCCGTTACGCCTCGGCGATTGAAGCGCTGCTGTCCGACGACGCCAACGACGCGGTGCTGGTCATCAACGTACCGACCGCCTTCACCTCGTCAGCCGAGGCCGCTCAGGCACTCACCACCACGCTCGGTCAACGCTCGCGGCAGCTGCGCGACAAGCCGGTGTTCGCCGTCTGGCTGGGCAATGACGACCGCGCCACGGTCACCCTCAACACCGCACGCGTACCGACCTATCCCACCGAGGCCGATGCCGTGCGCGGCTTCCAGCATCTGGTGCGTTACCGCGAGGCGCAGACCGCGCTGATGGAAACGCCGCCCAGTCTGCCGGCGGATTTCGTGGTGGACGTGCCAGCCGCACGCGCGCTGGTCGAAGCGGCGCTGGCCAATGACCAGCAATGGCTGGATCCGGTGGCCACGCACAAGCTGCTGCAGGCCTACGGCATACCGTCGTTGGAAGTGATGGTCGCGCGTGATCCGCACGAAGCAATGGACCTGGCCCAGCCACTGCTGGAGCAGGGCATGAGCGTGGCGGTGAAGATTTTCTCGCCGGACATCCCGCACAAGTCCGAAGTCGATGGCGTGCGCTTGAACCTGGGCAGCCTGCGCGCGGTGCAGTCCGCGGCAACCACCATCCTGCAACGCGCCCGTGAGAAGCGCCCACAGGCGCGCATCGAGGGCGTGCTGGTGCAGCCCAGCCTGACCCGCCCCAAGGCACGGGAGCTGATCGCCGGCATTGCCGACGATCCGGTCTTCGGGCCGGTGGTGGTGTTTGGCCGTGGCGGTACGGCAGTGGAGGTGATTGACGACAAGACCCTGGCATTGCCGCCGTTGGACCTGCGGCTTGCCCATGAAGTGATCGGCCGCACCCGCGTCTCGCGCATCCTCAAAGCCTACGGTGATGTACCGGCGGCAGACGAGCGCGCAGTGGCGATGGTGCTGGTCAAGCTGGCGCAGCTGGCGGCGGATATTCCCGAGATCCGCACGCTGGACCTCAACCCGCTGCTGGCCGACCGCAACGGCGTGATCGCCCTGGATGCGCGTGTGGCAATCACCCCGGTCAAGCGCCTGCACAAGGGCCGTGGTCATCCGCGCTTCGCGATCTTCCCGTATCCCAACGAATGGGAACGCACGATCGATCTGTCCGACGGTGGCAAGGCCTTCATCCGCCCAGTGCGACCCGAAGACGATGGACTGTTCCGCGCGTTCTTCGCACGCGTCACCGACGATGACCTGCGTCTGCGCTTCTTCCAGTCGGTGAAGCACTTCAGCCATGAGTTCATCGCTCGCCTGACCCAGCTGGATTACGCGCGCTCGATCGCGCTGGTGGCGATTGATCCCAAGACCGGCGAAATGCTCGGGGCTGTGCGCCTGCACGCCGATGCGGACTACAACCGCGGCGAGTACGGCATCCTGATCCGCTCGGACCTGAAGGGCCACGGCATCGGCTGGAAGCTGATGCAGATCATGATCGAGTACGCCGGCTGGCTGGGTTTGAACGTGGTGGAAGGGCAGGTGCTGCGTGAGAACAGCACCATGCTGGCAATGTGCCAGAGCCTGGGTTTCAAGGTGAAGGCGGATCCGGATGACTCCACCATCATGAATGTGACGTTGCCGGTGGGTGAGGTTAAGAACTAAAGGCCAAGAGCCAAAGGCCAAGAGCCAAAGGCACCCCTCCCCAACCCTCCCCTGCGCTACGCGCAAGGGAGGGGGCAGATCAGCTCCCTCCCTTTGCCGAAGGCAAGGGGAGGGTTGGGGAGGGGTGCTCTGCTTCGCCCCCTCCCTTGCGCGTAGCGCAGGGGAGGGGTGCTTTGGCTTTTGCTTTGGTTGTCGCTCCACCCCCACCTCTCACCCCCAAACCACCCCAAGGCGCGACAATAGCGCCATGCAAACGAACCAAGACCCCGCAGCCAGAACCCCGCTGCTACTGCTGCCCGGCCTGCTCAACGATGCCACGCTGTGGCAGTCCCAACTCGAAGCATTCGCCGACATCGCCGACTGCCAGGTCGGTGACCTCACCCGGCAAACCACGATGCGCGCGGTCGCCGAAGACGTGCTGGCCAAGGCCCCGGCGCAGTTCGCCCTGGCCGGATTCTCACTCGGCGGCTACGTCGCCCAGGAAATCCTGCGCATCGCACCGCAACGGGTCCTGAAGCTGGCACTGCTGGACACCTCGTTCAAACCCGACTCGCCCGAGCGCGCCGCCCAGCGCGTGGCGCAGCAGAACAGCGTGCGCCTGCCCGGCACCTTCCACGGCTTCGGCGACAAGCTGATGCGCAGCTACATCGATGCATCGCGGCTGGAGGATCATGCGCTGGTGGATACCGTGCGCAGCATGACTGCACGCCTCGGCGCGGAAGTCTTCCTGCGCCAAAGCCAGCTGCAACGTGTGGACGGCAGCGAGGTCCTGAGCGCCTGGCAGGGCCCGGCCTTGATCGTCTGCGGGCGCAACGATGCGATCACGCCCTTGTCGGTCAGTGAGCAGATGACCACACTGATGCCGCAGTCAAGGCTGGTGGTGATCGAGGACTGCGGTCATCTGGCACCGTTGGAGAAACCGGCGGAAGTGAACGCCGCGATGCGTGCCTGGCTGCTATCCACGCCGGGCTGATCGATCTCAATCCCAAGCTGGCGCGATACCCGGATTGGCTACACGCTCGCCACGATCCAGCTCGGCAATCCGTGCCATGTCCTCCGCATCCAGCCGCAGCTGTGCCGCCTGCAGGTTGCCGGCGAGGTTCTCGCGCTTGGTCGACGACGGAATCACCGCATAGCCCTGCTGCAGCGCCCACGCCAACGCGACCTGTGCGGTGCTTGCCTGGTGCTTGTCGGCAATGGCCTGGATCACCGGGTCCTTCAGCACCGCGCCATAGGCCAGGCTCATGAACGCGGTGACATGGATGCCCTGCTCGCGCAGGTAGGCGATCAAGGCGCGGTTCTGCAGGTAGGGATGTACTTCGATCTGGTTGGTGGCAATGGCATCGGCGCCGAGGATGGCGATGGCCTGGCGGGTCAGGTCGATGGTGAAGTTGGAAACACCAATCGCCTTGGTCAAACCCAGCGCCTTGGCTTCACGCAGCGCACCGAGGAACTCGGCCATCGGCACTTCGTCCTTGGGCGAGGGCCAGTGGATCAGCGTCAGGTCGACGTGATCGGTGCGCAGCTTGCGCAGGCTCTCGCGCAGGCTGGCAAGCAAGTCATCGTGGTGGAAGTTGCTGATCCAGATCTTGGTGGTCAGGAACAGCTGCTCGCGCGGCACCGTGCCGCTGGCGATAGCCGCACCCAGATCGGCTTCGTTCTCGTAGATCTGCGCGGTGTCGAAAGCACGGTAGCCCAGCTCCAATGCGTTGTGCACGGAGTCGGTGAGTACCTGGTCCTTGAGGCGATAGGTGCCAAGACCAATAGCGGGAATAGTCATTCAAATCTCCAGAAATTCGCGCTTACAGGCTACGCCGCGCAGCGCGAACAAAAACCCAAGGGGAAGTAACAGCGTGTTCCGTCAATGCGCGCTGATGGCAATGCCTTCGGCGCGTACATCCAAACCGTCGCGGCGATCCAGCCGGCCGCTCAGTACCGTCAAAGCCAGCGCACCCAGCACCACCAGCGCGCCAATCCACGGCGTATGCATCAGGCCGATGTGATCGACCACCAGGCCGCCGAGCGAGGCACCGAGTGCGATGCCGATGTTGAAGGCGGCGATGTTCAGGCCGGATGCCACATCGGTGGCCTGCGGCACGAAGCGCTGCGCCTGCTTGACCACATACACCTGCAGCCCCGGCACATTGCCGAATGCCACTGCGCCCAACGCCAGCACGGTCAGTAGCACCAACCAGCGGTTGTAGGCGGTGAAGGTGAGTACAAGCAACACCAGCGCCAGCAACCCGAAGATCAGCGTCAACGCGGGAATCGGCCCGCGGCGGTCAGCCAGTCGCCCGCCCCACAGATTGCCGATGGCCACCGATACGCCGTAGACCAGCAGCACCGCGCTCACCGCATTGGCCGAAAAGCCGCTGACGTCCTGCAGGATCGAGGCGAGGAAGGTGAAGGACAGGAAAGTGCCGCCATAGCCCAGCGCGGTCATCGCATAGACCAGCAACAGGCGCGGCTGCGCCAGCACCGCGAACTGCTGGCCGAACGTGGCCGGCGCGCTGCGCGGCAGGTCGCGCGGCACGAACAGCAGGCTGCCGAGCAGGGCGATCACGCCCAACGCCGCCACTGCGAGGAAGGTTGCACGCCAGCCCAGGTGTTGGCCGATGAAGGTGCCCAGCGGCACGCCGGTCACCAGCGCCACGGTCAGCCCGGTGAACATGATCGCGATCGCACTGGCAGCCTTGTCCTTGGGCACCACCGAGGTGGCGATGATCGAGCCGATCGAGAAGAACACGCCATGCGCCAGCCCGGTCAGCACCCGCGCCACGATCAGCGAGCCATAGCCCGGTGCCATCCACGCAATCAGGTTGCCGACGGTGAACAACAGCATCAGCGCGACCAGCAAGGCCTTGCGCGGCACCCGTCCGGTCAAGGCGGTGAGTACCGGCGCACCTACGGCAACACCCAGCGCATACAGCGAAACCAGCAGGCCGGCCGAGGGCAGGCTGACCTGCAGGTCGGCGGCGATGGTCGGGATCAGCCCGACGATGACGAACTCGGTGGTGCCGATGGCGAACGCACCCAGCGTCAGCGCCAGCAAGGCAAGAGGAATTCCGCGTGACATGGGCGAATCCTTGGAAAGGGCTGCGCAGTCTGTCGGTGGAACTCTTGCTGAAAAATGCGGTTTCCCACCAATTACTATTGATTTAAAGTCAACAATATTCCATCACCACCTGACCGCCCCCAATGAAAACCACCCTGGATGAGATGCAGGCCTTCATCGCGGTGATCGACACCGGTTCGATCACCGCTGCGGCCGAGCAACTGGGTCAGACCACCTCCGGCGTCAGCCGGGCGCTGGGGCGGCTGGAAGAGAAGCTCGGCACCACCTTGCTGACCCGCACCACCCGCCGCCTGCAGCTCACCGACGAAGGCGAGACTTTCCTCGCCCAAGCCCGCGCCATCGTCGCCTCGGTGGATGCTGCCGAAGAGCAGATCGCCGCGCGCCGGGGCACGCCGTCCGGGCGCTTGCGGGTGGATGCGGCGATGCCGTTCATGCTGCATGTGATCGCACCGCTGGTGGCCGGCTACCGCGCGCGCTACCCGCAGGTGGCGCTGGAGCTCAACAGCAGCGAGCGCTACATCGACCTGCTGGAACGGCGCACCGACGTGGCGATCCGCATTGGCCCGCTGGCGGACTCCACCCTGCATGCACGGCCCCTGGGTCACAGCCGCCTGCGCGTGCTGGCCAGTCCGGCCTACCTGCAGCAGCACGGCACACCGAAGAGCGTGGCGCAGCTGCAGGCGCATACCTTGCTGGGCTTCAACGAACCGGATTCGCTGAATCATTGGCCATTGCAGGGTGACGACGGCGAGCGCCTGCACGTGCGACCCGCATTGGCGGTATCCAGCGGCGAGATCCTGCATCGGCTGGCCCAGGAAGGCGTCGGCATCGTCTGCCTGTCCGATTTCCTCACCGAAGCGGCGCGTGCGCGCGGCGAGCTGGTGCAGGTATTGCCCAAGCAGACGCTGGACACACGCCAGCCGATCCACGCCGTGTACTACCGCAACACCGCGGTATCAGCGCGCATCAGCTCCTTCCTCGACTACCTGGCCGAAGCAATGGTGCAGCCAGTTGTGGGAGCGGCGTAAGCCGCGAAGCTGACATCGTCAGAACCAACGGCGTGCGTGTGATCCGATGAACCCGGGTATGCGGTTTGCGCTGTTCGCATTCGCTGGGAAAGCCCCTGCCGAGCGTGGCTCGGCACTACGCTTTCGCTCCCTCCCTTTGGCGAAGCCAAGGGGAGGGTTGGGGAGGGGTAGGCGCTTCAGCTTCTGACGTTGCGGTGGCTTCGCGGCTCACGCCGTGCCTAAAAAAGCCAACCACAAAGTCCTTCAATGCTGCTGCGCGTGATGCCAGGCATGGCGCACCAGCCAGCGTGCTTCATCCCAGGAAACCGCCAACGCCGGGCTATGTCGGTGATAGCTGTCCTGCAGCACTTTGTAGAGCTGCTCTTCGTTGGCGCGTGGATAGGCCTGATAGACGTCGTAGCCCATTTCCAGCAGGCGCTGGTAATGGTCGAAATCATGTTGGCCAAGATGGCCGATGGCATGCACGCCACGCCAGTAGGTCAGTTCGGCGTCGCGATCAATGCTGCGCTGGGCTGCGGATGTGGTCTGCATGGGTAGGACTCCATTCGCGGTCTACCCCCTGTCCGTCCGATCCTACGGCGCGAACAGAGGGCGCGCAACCTGGCGCATTCAGTTTTCGGCGCTGGCGGCATCCAACTGCGCGCGCTGTGCCGCATCCAACTCCAGCTGCGCTGCCGCCAGTACTTCCTGCAGCTGCGGCATGCTGGTGGCGCTGACGATGGGCGCGGTGATGCCCGGGCGCGCGATCAACCATGCCAGGGCGACCTGGGCCGGCGTTGCCTTGTGGCTGGCGGCAACGTCGTCGAGTGCCTGCAGAATGCGCAGGCCGCGTGGGTTGAGATAGCGATCAGCAACCTTGGCGCCGCGCGCGGCGCTCTTGCCTACATCAGCTGCGCTGCGATATTTGCCGCTGAGGAAGCCGCTGGCCAGCGAGTAATAGCTGATCACGCCGATGCCGTGTTCGCGCGCCAGCGGCTCCAGCGCGGTCTCGTAGCCGCTGCGGTCGTAGAGGTTGTATTCCGGTTGCAGGGTTTCGTAGCGGGGCAGGTGGTAGTCGGCGGAGACCTTGAGTGCATCACGCAGCCGTTCGGCGCTGTAGTTGGACGCGCCAATCGCCCGCACCTTGCCGGCTTCGATCAAGCGCCCGAACGCGCCAAGGGTCTCTTCCAGGGGCACTGATTCGTCGTCTTCATGTGCCTGGTACAGATCGATGACGTCGGTCTGCAGGCGGCGCAGTGAATCCTCAACCGCATCATTGATGTTGTCGGCGGAAAGGCCGGGGTGCTCGGCCCATTTGGCGACCTTGGTGGCAATCACCACCTTGTCGCGCTTGCCGCTGCGCTGCAGCCAGCGGCCGATGATGGTCTCCGACTCTCCGCCGCGGTTGCCCGGCACCCAGGCCGGATAGACATCGGCGGTATCGATCAGGTTGAAGCCGGCATCGACAAAGGCGTCGAGCAGGCCAAAGGATGTCTTCTCATCGGCACTCCAGCCGAAAACGTTGCCACCAAAAGCGATGGGGCTGACGTGTAGACCCGAGCGACCAAGTTCGCGTGACTGGGGCATGCGGTGCTCCTTTGTTGTTCAGCTCCACAGCATAGACGGCATGCGTTCCAATTCCGTGGCAGCGTGGTGAAAACAGCGTTCCGTGTGGCGTTCCTGCGCTAACGGGATGTAAACAATTGCAGCCTGCATTGCACGTGCAAACGCATGTTAGTCTCGCCGTTTCAAACGCCGGAGTCCGACATGAAGAAGCATTCCCCGCTGCTGTGTGCCTGTCTGCTGGCGCTCGCCAGTACCCTGTCTGCCGGTACCGCGCTGGCCCATGATGCGGCCCACGCCACTGCCGATGCGCAGGTGTCACCGCAGCTGCAGGCCGCCATTGCTGGCAGCTGGCGTACGCCGGCCAATGTACTGCGCGACGAATACCGTCATCCGGCGCAGACCCTGGCGTTCTTTGGCCTGCAGCCGCAGCAGACCGTCGTTGAAATCACCCCCGGGGGTGGCTGGTATTCGGAAATTCTCGCGCCCTACCTGCGCGAGAATGGCAAGTACGTGGCCGCGGTAGTGGATCCGGCGACGCTGCCCGCGGGCGGCGGTCGCGATTACCAGCAGCGCTCACGCGATGGCCTGAGCAAGAAGTTCGCCGCATCCCCGGCCCAGTTCGACCGCGCTACCGAGGTCGCCTACAACCCGGCTGCACCGGTGCTGGGCGCACCGGGCTCGGCCGACCTCGTGCTGACCTTCCGCAATGTCCACAACTGGCGTTCTTCTGGCCAGGCCGAGGGCATGTTCAAGGCCTTCTTTGACGTGCTCAAGCCAGGTGGCACCCTCGGTGTGGTGGAGCACCGCGCCAAGGCCGACGTGCCGGCCGATGACAACAGCGGCTATGTCGGCCAGGCACAGGTGATTGCCATGGCCGAAGCGGCCGGCTTCAAGCTTGCCGGCAGCAGCGAGATCAACGCCAATCCGCGCGATACCAAGGACTACCCCAAGGGTGTATGGACGCTGCCGCCGTCCAACAGCCACGACGCTGCCGATGCCGCCAAGTACAAGGCCATTGGTGAAAGCGACCGCATGACGCTGCGCTTCGTGAAGCAGTAAGCGGCGCGGGAGTGGGGATTGGCGATGGGGGAGTGCGACAATGCGTGGCCGCCGTGCACCAGCACGCGGCCGCGCTCTGCAGGCATGCGGTGTCCCGCCTGCATCTGCGGCGCGTGGCAACTCTCCAGTCCCCTCGCAGAAACCTGTCGCAATGCTCATCGCCTTCAATAAACCGTTCAACGTGCTGTGCCAGTTCACTGACCGCAGCCAGCCGCCGCGTGCCACGCTCGCAGGCTTTGGGCTGCCGCCGAACGTGTACGCGGCCGGTCGTCTGGACTACGACAGCGAAGGCCTGTTGCTGCTCACCGATGATGGCAATCTTGCCCATCGGCTGACTGACCCGCGGCACAAACAAGCCAAGACCTATTGGGTGCAGGTCGAAGGTACCCCTACGGATGAAAAGCTGCAGGCGCTGCGTGATGGCGTGCAGCTCAACGATGGGCCGACCCTGCCGGCGCGGGTTGAACAGCTGGCCACCGCCCCGCCGCTATGGGAGCGCGACCCACCCGTGCGCTTCCGCAAGACCGTGCCGGACAGCTGGTTGGCAATCACCTTGCGCGAAGGTCGCAACCGCCAGGTCCGGCGCATGACGGCTGCGGTTGGCCTGCCGACGCTGCGACTGGTGCGGGCAGTGATGGGGCCGTATGCCCTGGATGAGCTTCAGCCCGGGCAGTGGCGCCAGCTGGGATGAGTGCGGTCGCCGGTGATAGCGCCGGCAGCATGGGCGTGGACGCCTGTCCTTCAGGTGCGGTGACACTCCCACATCCTTGTCGAGAGCGTCACCGCGCGGAAGCTATCTGCCCAACAGCCGCGACAGCAGGCCGGGTTCCTTGACGGGCAACCTGTCGCGATTCTCCCGAATGGCTTCGCCAAGTTGCTGTGCAGCGGCCTCGGCATACAGCAGGGCGCCGTCGGGATGACAGTTGTAAAGGTTGGACATGCTGCGGCTCTCCTTGAGGTTGAATGGACTGGGTTCAACCACCTCCGCCGCTTCGACCAGGCCCATGCCGGCACTGATGGCCGCATCCAGGGCCTGCCAGAAGATGCGCAGCCGTCCGTGTGAGAACACATCGTCCATCCGCGCGCGCACCCGTGGGTCGCGGTGATAGTCGCCGCGCAGCCGCTTCAGGTTTTCATGTGGCAGATAGACACCGCCGCAGTAGTTCTGGGTCAGCTGATTGTCGAAATGCATAGGCTGAAATTGATCGGGAACCAGCTGCTTCCAGTCACCCGCGTAGCCGGCCATCAACCCATCCTTCAACAGGAAGGAGAATGCACCGCCGCGGATGTAATGGTGTTGCCGCAGGAAGCCAAGGATGACCGCAACGTAGTAGGCATGGCCCCTGGCAAATGAAACGCCATGGTCGATCTTGCGCGCTTCGTCGAAGCGCAGGCGTAGCTGCTCGGTGTAGAAGGCATCAACGCCGAAGCGCTGCGCCAATGAACGATGGAAAAGTGGGTCTTCCAGGCCAGCAAAGTAGATCGAACGAACCTCGTCGTGCGCTATCGGGTGATAGCTGATGTCCCAACCCATGCTTACATCCTTGTCTGTCGTAGTTGTAGTGCTGATGCCGCACGTGCCTGTGCGGGTGTGGTTACCAGATCTCTATGGTGGTGGCGAAGCCGGCTGGATCATGTGCATGGATTGCGATTTCGGCGGGAACAAAGCTCCTTCCGCGATAGATGGGCCTGGCCGAGTAACGGTTGAGCTTTCCGAGGCGCATCATCGGTAATACGGTAGTGGTGTCTATCCTGTGTTTCTGGTCCGCAACCCATAGCGGCACAAACACCAGATTGTCGGCATCGCAGCTGCCGCCGAGCTCTTCGGGAATAAGCTGCAGCAACGTCAGTTCATATCGTCGTACTGCCGCTTCGCACTTCTGTCGCGTATCGAGATGGCAAAAGTCAGCGCACCCGGTTTTTCGGGAGCGGTGCCCGTCATGCATGGAACTCTCCTGTGGCCTGCCAGATGGAAGCGACTAGCTGATGCAACACGGCGAGCAGACGTTGCGTTGCCGGCTATCGCTTGCCGACGCGAACACGTCGCCGAGCGCGCCGCTGTTTTGGAGGCGAGAGAATACGAGAGTTTCGGTGGATCACCTTGTTACAACTGGGCATGAGGTGGCGCCGGTGCGGCATGTAAGCGTGCTACGATTGCTCGCCGCTGCGATGCCGGGCATAACAGGTGTTCCAGCGCACACCAGCACTGGATGCCGTCCAGTGACGATGCAGGACGGTTGCGCAAAAAGCTGACGTCCCGAATGGGGCGGATCGCAAGTTGCACGTCGCGATCCGCTGGCGAGTCAGGTGTGGAAGGGGTGTTGCGTGCATCCTACTGACCCGCGGGCGGCTCCCACAGCTCGACCTTGTTGCCTTCCGGGTCCATTACCCAGCCGAACTTCCCCTGCTCGGAGTGCTGCGGCTCACCCACGACATCACAGCCTTCCGCGCGCAGGGCGAGCAGGAGGGCGTCCAGATCGTCGACCCGGAAATTGATCATGAAAGACGCGCTGGATGGCGCCATGTAGTGGGTATCGGCTGCAAACGGACTCCAGAGCGTGGCACCTGCCGGGCTATCGGCACCGCCCCATTGAAAGACCGCGCCGCCCCAATCGCTTACCTCCAGGCCGAGGTGCTGGCGGTACCAGGCGGAAAGCGCCCTGGGATCGCTCGACTTGAAGAAGATGCCACCAATGCCGGTTACGCGCTTCATGCGGAGTCTCCTGGATCGACGGATGTGCGGTCATGGACCGGCTTGGGTGGGAGGGTGCTGGGGCTGCGCAGATTGGCAGCATGGGTGCCCCCGTCCTTCCACGAGGCGACCCATGCAATTGCTTCGATACAGATTGCAACGCCGCCAAGTACCAGGCTGCTCATCGTCGACGAAGCGATGTAAAGGCAGAGTGCAGTTCCAAACAACACGAAGGAAAGGATATGCAGGCTTCTCATGAGTGCGAGTCCGGGAACACGGAAGGGTCGATCGAGGCGCGCGTATCGTGACCGCATGATGATCGCCGCGGCCCATGCCGCCGGCCGCGCAGAGGGAAAGCGGATTCTGGCGCAGGGCTCATAAGGCCGCGCTCTGCGAGGAAACCAGATGATCATGACTTTGCTTGAACTCCGGGACGCTGAGGAGTTGCGACAACACCTCCATCAACGCCTGGTTTGACTGCGCGTAGCTCAGTAGTGGGCCCAGCGCATAGTAGTGCGCTTCCTCGCGCATTGCCGGCAGGTGCGCGGCAAGGCCGGCAACTATCTGCTCAGCTTGCATGCCGTCAGCAGCCAGGCGGCACAGGATCTCGATTGCATTCCCTTGTGTCCAGTCGTACTCGCCGTATGCAACGCGTTGCAGGAGGGGAATGGCGTCGCCGCCGAAGTTGTAGAAGATCTCGAAGATGGCGAACTGCCGGGCCGTCATCCAGCCGCCAAGTCCTTGGAACTGCATGGCGTACTCGGCAGGAGGGGAGTGCTCCGCATGGAACAGCGTCGCAAGATGCTCGATTTTCGTCGGCCCAAGTTCGTTGGCTGCGATACATGCGCGGTCGCGGAACGCATCCGGGTCGGCAACTGCCGCGGCCACCCAGTTGATGCGGTCATTGGCCGAATCGCATTGCAAGCCAGCGAGCACTGGTTGCGGTTCTGGCTCTGGTCGCTGCAAGTCAGCGCGGTGGGATATCAATCGACGCAGGAGCCGAGCGGCACGGGAAACAAGTGACGGGCCTGAATGTTTATGCATACCGCACACCAAAGCTTGGTGGCTGCGTGCAAAGAACATTGACGCACTCATAGTCACCGCTGACGAAGTATTCAAATACTTCGCCATAGAAGCCTGTTGGGACGTACGAGCCGGATATCTCCCCTTCCTCGCGCCATCCACCTGATTGCACCAGGGCAACCAGCGCCCCATCCAGTTCCTCATACTTCTCGATATTGGCGCGCCAGAACATCGAGAAATCCCGTTCATCAAGAATCTTCACCCCAATCACCCCCGCGAAGGAAATCTCTATTTGATGCCCGGAGGGGTGTGATACGAGGAAGATCGTGCAGGTCTTCATGTCGTGTACGACACGGGTGATGGAGGTCGACTCGGTAGTACAGACCGAGTCGGGTAGGTCCAGCAGGCGCACTTTCATGGCTGAAGACCCGGATCGGTTTTCCGATGCATCTGCGTGTTCACTTCCAAACCTCATCTGTCAGCCTTCTGAGCTCAGCGACCGCGTTGCCAAATTCTTCCCTGCTGAACACCGCAGTCTGGCTTGGGGCTGTCCATGCCACGGAGGTGACGATGCCGTTGACAACATCAAGCGCGCGGCCGGTCCTCACCCAGCGGATGTTCTGACCACCAGCCATCTGCTCAACCACCGCCACGGTGCAGCTCATGTCCATGTCGTCTGGGCAGACCAGCATGGGGACTATCGTTGAAGAATGATCTTCTCGTGGGCTCAGTAGCTTCCATGCATGCTCGCCGTCGCCCTCGTCCTGCAACCACCCTTGTGCCGGGACGAGACCGTCTGTGCTGTCCACGCCATCGGCGCCACAGACGACTCCCTTTATCCATTCGTGCAACGGGGTTTCATCAACGAATAGTACGGGATGCGGTGCGCGCGCATGGCGTGACCTGTGCATGCGGGCGGATAGCTTGTTCATGGCGTCTGCTGGGCAGCGCTCTGCCCGGATTGACGTGCGAAGGGTTGTTCGCATGCTTGTGCTCGGCGCCATCTTTTGGCCAAGGCGAAAGCCCTATGCCGTGTGCTCTGCAGGTAGTGTTTTCTCCCGGCCACCCATTCAAGGGAGCGTGCAATCTCATCATCGATCAACCCCCCTTGGTCGAGCCAGTCCAGCGCTTCCACCATCCAGCCCTGGCTGGGCCACGTCAACGCGGCCATGACCACATCTTTCGGCGAAACCGTGGCTTCCAGTTCGCAGAAGGGCCTGATCAGCTTCGACACCAACTCGCTTTGATTCATGTCATGCACCTGTGCGTGCGCCGAGCCTACCCCTGTTCCCGGTTGGCTCCGCGAATGCGTTGAAGGCTAGTCAGCAGCAGCGATCCTGAGGCGGGTGCCATCTTCCAGGCCCGAAATTTCCCGCGCGAGATGGCCGGAGGCGGCAATGAGCTCAGCCAGCGACATCATGGCGAGATTGTCGCCACCGTACTCGCCGCCAAGCACGCCGGGAATCTTGAGGCAGTACTTGTAGTCGGGTGGCAACGCGCCAAGGCGCTCACGCGCCTCGTCAACCAGGCCCTGCATCTGCCAGTCCTCAACGAACTCAGCATCGCGCGACAGTTGATCGAGTGCTTCGCGGGTTCCGGCGACAGCCTCGCAGTACAGGTCCTCGGGGCAAAGGCGCCAGTAGCATCCGTTCCGGTCCTTGATCATCAGGTTGCCGAAGTCATTCTCCCCGACGATCTGCTCAGCATCCAGCCCGGTCCAGCACCACGACTGTTGGACGATAGCGATCACTTCCTGAGTTCCTTCTGTTGAAGCTGGGCGGGGGGGGGCAGCGGGTTCGACCCGAATGCACTGTCGGCTGACTATCGTTGGTGCCTACCAACGCTGCCAGATTATCTCCTGATCCAAGGCCGACAGCGCATATCTGGCTCCTTCGCGAACATGCTGGTCGGGATGATCCTGCTCTGCGGATATCACAGGGATGATTGAGCGATCACCCGGCTCGCCGAGAAGCTCCAGAAATTTTCCGCGGCCAAACGGGTCCTGCGTGCTATGTAGCAACACCAGCAAGCGCAGGACTGGCATCGCAGGATTGGGTCGCATTCCTTGATATGCGTTCTCGAACCGCATCGGATCGATGGCGAGAATCTGTTCCAGCCATGTGTCCAGTTGTAGCTATAGCGGTTCCACGGAATCCGACGGGACAAACGCGAACAGCGCCTCCCGCCAGGCTGTAACTACTTGCTGCCCAGCAAGCGGGATAGGCGTACCGCCTCATCGTGCAAGTGCGCGGACGTTTCGTGTGTCCAGCTGTCATCGCACCAATCACAGCAGCTATAGAGATCCCCAAGCCACCCTTGGCCGTCGGCGACCAGCCGTTGTGGCCGTGGGACGCTGGCCATTTCCACGTTGAACAGGATATCGAGCCGGTCAACCAATCTGCACAATGCCTGGACGGATATGTCCCTGGCAGTGAAGGCATTCAGTGATCGGCGTAGAACCTCCGCAGCAACAGGTTCCGCCTCGACGGATGCCGGCCGGAAGCCATTGAGGTCTGCAGCCATCGTCAGCAGGAGACCCTCGGCCAGGTCTGGCGCGGGGAGGGGATACAGTTCCCAGATGAGGGGGTGGAGCTCATCCGTAGCCAGTACGACAGCGTCCGCCCAGCGTGCCAGCTCATCGGGATTGCCGGCTCCGCACCAGAACGCCATGGCGAGGCAGTTCAGTTCTTCGCGGATCTCATCCATCATGCGGTCGGCACCCAACGTGGCGTGTCGTCGTAAGGGCGTGTCGCCGAAACGCAGCGGCCCCGCTCACAATCGCATGCCCGCCCATATGACGGCTTCGGTCGACACAGACACTATCGGGGTAAGCAACCTGGGCCAGAAGGCGCCAGGCCCGATGTGGTCAAGTGATTGGTCATGGTGCTGCTGCTCCTCCGCGACAATGGACGAAATGACCGCGATGGCGGACGGGTCCCGGCCCTCAAGCACGGACAGCTGTTGCTCCAGGTGCCTGAGCACCACCGCTTCAACGGCTGCGGTGGTGGCGGCTATGGCAGCAGTACCCAGCAGGCCGGTTACCACGCCCAGCGCAAAACCTCCCGCGCCGCAGAGCCAATAACTGCGGCAGCGGCCGACGCCGCGTCGCTGGAGTTCGGCAGCGAAGATCGCCCGGTGTCCTTGCTCGTGGGAGCGGAACTCCGCCAGCTGCGCAAGCATCGCCGGCGCGGTAAGCCGGGCCATCAAGATCTGGCCGGCGTAGATGTTCACCGCGCCATGTTCACCGGCGTTATTGACCTTGATGATCCGATTGCCGACTTCCTTGCCTGGACCTTGCACGAATACCCCTGGATGACCATCAACCTGCGGGCCGGATCGACCCATCAGCCGCACCCAGCCATGCTGGATGACGGGTTGCTGGGCATGTTCACGCATGCGCGGCATGGCGTCCAGCCCATGGAGCCTGTGTCAGTTCGACGAAATCGCGCCTCGGCAATCTGCAAGCAACGACACGACTGTCCGGCGACCACCTCGCCCGCAATGATCGACAGGTGTGCGAACTACCACACCAATAGCCTTCCGCCTGGCCAACGTCCCTGCCACCCGCAGGGAAAATGCCCCGCCCGGTACACTTGCAGGAGCTGCAGGAAGAAATCTGGACGCCCCTTGCAGCTCCGGTACTCATGTTCCATCACCGCAGCGATGACGTCCCAGCTTGCTGCGTCCAGCAGGCTCTTGCCGAGTCCCATCCTGTCAGCGAAAGCGCGCCATGAGGTCTCGCACAACCGCGAAACAACGCACTCCTTGGCGGAAACAGCGATTCCATTCCAGCGCTGATACGCGTCGCGATGGTGCCTGTGCAGGAACTCCGTCAATCGATTCCTTGCATCAATCGTCGCATCCTCCCAGGCCTGGCTGCTGCACAGATCCATCGCCTGTGGCCAGCCTGATACCTGTTCTGCGTCGAATGGCAGGGGCGCGATGAGGGGTTGCCCGCAGTCATTGAACCAGGGGATTTTCTCCAGTTCTGTTGCAAATGACTCGTCCATTGTTTTCCACCTGGTCGTAGCATCGGTTTCGCCGCATCCAGGCGCCGATCCCGGTTCAAGCATCCGGTCAGGGGCGCAACAACGATGCAACCGCGTCCCAGTACCAGGATCGCTCGTCGATGGTTGCCGCGGCCAGCGGCGTTGGGTGCAGAACGACAACCGTGTCGATCCCCTTGTCCCGAAGGATCTCCTGCGTTCGCTGTAGCAGGCGGCGATTGCCGGTCAACCAATGCCGTCGCCCAGGTGCGAGCATGGCAATTGCGTCCGGTATCGAGCAGGACAGCTTTTGCCGGAGGTTGATCAGCGCCGCTTTGTCCGTCCTGTCAAAGGTCGGTTCGATCACATAGTGCGCGCCAGCCGCGGTCGAAAGATCGTATTTGTCCTGCAGGTACTCCATCCAGGATTGCGCGCTGCCAACCGTCTCGACGTCGCCGGACGCCACGCTGACCAGGTGCGCGGATACACCTACATAACAACGATCGAGCATCCCGTGGACGACATAGTCCTCGCTGTTGCAGCACACCACCCAGTAATCCCCGCGTGGGGAAAGATCACAGGACTGGATGGCGAACCGTTCCCCTGGCGCGCTGTCCTCGCAGCGACGTAGAACCGTGGATCTTGCATCTTCGGCGGAAATCATCGATCACTGTAGTGCGTTGGAGGTGGGTTGAACCGTGCCGCAGCATCGGACCGGCAGATTACAAGGTGAGCCTTACATCGGGAAGCCATCGAAGCTCGGGGTCCCGGCTGGCCTCCGCTCCCATCCGGCCTTGCTGGCGACGAAGATATGCGCGCTCGGCGCGATATCAACGTCCGTCGTCAAGGCACCTGCAGGAACAACGAGCAGGCCGTCCAGCGTATAGGGAAGGGCAGATCCGCAGGCGGCGCAGAAAGATCGGGTATGCCTTGTTCCGGGTAGTGTGTAGGTGGTCCGCTGTCCCTCCCCGGAACGCCAAACCAGTGTTGTCGATGACGAGAACAGGTTGGCGGTGTGCGCAGCGCCGGAGTCCTTCTGGCAATGCGTGCAGTGGCATAGGTAGAAGCTCTCGAACGCACCTTCAACTTCAAACTGGTTGGCTCCGCATAGACACGCACCCATGTGTTGATCGCGCATTGGAGGATTCCCTTGAATCGCCTTTGCAGTCGGCGGCACCTGAAGTCACCGTTGCAGGCGCCCGCGAAAGATATGGCGAGGATGGTCACGGCACCATGGAAAGGCCCATGGTGGAAGGTAGCTCGGCAACAAAGGTACTGGGGTGCAACGCACCAGCCGCGCGCAGACGAATGGCCTCGGACTGGCAGGTGGTGATGAATGCAGCTTTCTCTGGAAGCGTAGCGGCCTGCAGGGCTGCGGCCATCTCTTCCAATGCAGCAATGGCTGCATCAGGGTCGACCAGGGCTTCACTCGATTGCTCGAGGAAGCATGCCGCGCCAATGATTGCGTGACAAAGATTGTTCATCAGATGTTCTGAGGGTGGACGGGTTGGCATCCAGGATTGTGAGCTCGCTGGTGAGACGTACCGGCATCGTGTCCTAGCTGGCAGGCGCTGTCTCGATTCTGGGCCAGATGGAGGTTGCGACCTGGCAGCAGTGCCACCGTACCCTGTGCCTGCCGTCCAGATCGTTGGGTGGTCTCTTTCATGGACGGGATCTCCAGGTGACGCCATCCCGCAGGCCGGTGCGGCTGGAATGAATGATCAGGGAGCAGCCTGGAACCAATGGGCGTGGACAAGCTCAAGAAACTCCTGATCCATTGGCAATCCGGAGGCAGAGCCGATAACTGTGTTGCCGGTACCGCAGGCTGGGCAGCACGCGGTCTGCCCGCCGTCCATCCAACGAATGATTGCGTCAGGGGCGAAGTCGGCGAAGCAGAAGAAGCATGCACATCGAATACTGTTTGAGATCTCTGTGCGGTTCTCTGTTGCATGGCGCCAAGCCTGGTATTGGTCGAAACCAAACCGGGTTGCCAGATGGTGCTCGATACGCTGGGGGTCGGTCATGCGGCTATCCTGAATCACGCCAGCTGGCTTATCAATCCTGGGTTGACCAACGTCCTGCACGGCTGACGGGTTCGTTGGAAGACGGGCCCATCGCAACTGACCAATCATGGCCTGTGAATGCAGCCCCCCGAACTATCGCCTTCCACCCCACTCGGAAAACTCTACACCCTTGGAATCTTCGTGATCACCGAAAGTAATCCATGAGACAAGCGGACGAGCCTCAGCGATAGCGAAGGTTTCTGGTTCGGTCGCTTCTTTGCACCACTTGATGGGATCGACGTGCAAGCCAACAGGGCCCAGCACCTCTCCATTCTTCCGGGAGCCCCGCATAGATGCCCAATGTCCGTAGAACCGTGCGGCAGAATGGGCATCCCAGCAGCTTGCACCTCTGCAAGGTCGGAGTCTGAAAGTGGCTTTGATCTGCGAAGCGAGACGCCGGCAGCCGGCGAGAATGAAACGGAAAGGACGACCAAGCGCATCGCCGTTTCGATACCCCGACGCGTCGGGTTGAACCGCAGGACGCGGTCACCAGGCTAGTTGGGGCCGATCGAATCGCCGAGTGGCGATACCTGGACAAACATCAGTTCTACGGCGCTGGCAGCCGCCACATCAAGTTCATGCCATTTGCTGTTTGGTAATACGCCAAACCACCATCCATCGCTGTCGATGGATGAGCGAAACATCCGGTAGTGGACTTTGGTGGAGATCAGATCGTTCACAGCGGCGACAACGTCCGGGAACTGATCGTCCTGCTCGATGCTATACCGGATACGCGCTGAGCGGCCGAGTACGGATATCTGTCCTTCGTCCCCGTCTTCGCCAAGATCATGGTGGAGGTCCAGGTCCAGGCGACCGAGTTGAACGGCCATGTCCTCGACGGCTTCCTGCAGCCATCCCCGCCAGTCCACCGCGAATATGAAGGGGCTTTCAGACAGTACGGACTCAAGGTCACTCGCTTCGAATCCATCATCCGTTCGCCATCGCTGGTACTTGCGTGAGTCTGGGCCAATGTCGAAGGTCTCCAGCACGATATGGGCGATATCCAGGGGGATCTTGCGTACTTCTGCGGTCATGGGTGTTTTTCACCTGATGTGTGCGGCAAGTCAGCCAACTGGCTTTGGACGGGCCAGCAGGGTGTTGCCGCAATGAGGACGTCGCGTTTGAACCGGTGCCTGCGTGGTGCGCTACTGCAGTCACTTGCTCGAAGATCCACCATGTGAACAGTAACAAGATACTTGAGAGCACACCAAAGCGGCCGGGCAATTTTGTTTTGGCCGCAACCAGCGAAGCGGCTATCACGACGCATATGAACGCAATGACGGTGATTCCGAAGCCGATCATGCCCGCCGTGTTCAGGAACTCGATCTGCTCTGGTGTCGGCGGTCTTGAATCAACGATCTGCACAGGGCGATGGGACATGATGGTTGACGCCTGGTTTGTGCCGTGCCGTGAAGCGGCGTTGGCTTGGGTGAATTCTCAGTCCGCGGAACATTCGACACCCCGCAGCCGCAGCGCCTTGCACAGGGCATCGAGCCTGCCGTCGGAATCGTCATCTGCGATGAAATAGCGACCATTGCGGAGGGCGGCCATCCCCGACGCGAATGCGAACACAGGTGAATCATGGTTCCGCACTGATCCTTCAAGATAGTAGTTGTAGAGACCGTCGGATCTCGTGTTTGAATGGACACACTCCAGGCGGCTTAACCACTTGCCAAATGCCGAGTTCACCCTGTGCAGCTCAGGAAACCGTTGTCGGAGTGGTGTCGGCAGAAAGTGCACCTCCCCAACGGTCCACAGCTGACCACGCCTAATCCGTGGGAGAAAGACGGTGACAACCGGGGACGCCAATGGGTCAATGGATCCGTCCGCGCGATAGGAAGTCGGCCCATAGTCAGGGAAAGACAGGATCGCACCCCGCTCAGAGGGAGTCTCCACAGGGGCTCGCCCTAGTGCGCGGAACCACCCCAGCACTTCGGAGGGTTCGTTGGGATCCGCTATGAATCTGTGGGTACTGCCCATCTGGCCTCCGTGATCCAACGTCTGAGTCGAGCCGAGCCGCGAAACGGCTTCTACGTGGAAGGACTGTCAGGCATCTGGCCGGTTGGCCACCTGGAAGCGCTTGAAGATATATCCGGCACCAATCCAGTAGCCGTGATGCGTCGCCCGTGTAGTGAGTTGTGCTGTTACGCGAAGCTGTGTCTGCTTTGGTCGTGCAACCGTAACCAGGCCAGAAAGCTCATCAACCGGCGCCGGCAACGCATCCAGAATTGCCGGGCTTCAGCATCCAGTGTAGGGGTTGCACATCCTGAGAAGCCATCAGCCCGGGCTGGACAAGCGTCCGCCAGACCGCGCGCCCGCCTGCGGTCCCAGACTGAGCGTGACCACAAAGCCGGCAAACAGGTATGCCGGCAAGCCCATGAGGATCAGCGGAGCAACGCCTATCAGCGGATGGAGGCGGGATAGGGCAGAGAGGAATGCCCCAGCCAAACCCCAAGCGACGAAATAGATCACGCCGGTCCAGGAAAGGAACAGCAGTACACGCGCGCCCCAGCTGCGACCACGTCCGGTAGCGATGCCTGCAGCAATTCCCGCGACGCCTGTTAGAAAGACAAAGCTGGCATGAACCCACTGGATTGGCTTTGACCCAGAACCCGCTTTCAGCAGTATCGCCAGCATGACCAGGGCTGTGAGCAGCCAAAGCCAGCCAACGAGGCGGGTGCCGAGGCCGAGTTCGCGCTTGTTTGTCATCGTGGTAGATGTCCTTGATCAGGCTGCCGGTCGAGGCAGCAACGTGTTGAAAGAGCTCTCTAGAGAGGACATGCGCAACAACAGGCGGCGTTGCTGGTGATGCCAACGATGTTGCTTGCACTTGGACATGCCTGAGACATCTTGGATGCAGGTCCCGACGAACGGTTACGCGGAAGTCGTGATGACATAAGCGGCCGCCCCCAGCGCTGCAACCGCACCGAGAAGAATCACGAATCCGAAACGGAGACGAGCAGGAATGGGCCCTTCACCGTACGTCCGCTCAACGGCTTTCCTATCCAGGATCCAGCCGTGATTGCAGCGGGTGCAGGCAAGCTGGTAGCGCTTGGCGTAGACAAAGCCAAAAAGCAGATCAAACTCGCCGAACCTGTATCTGAGCTGCGTCTGGAAGTCTGTTGTCTGGTCACAGCCCGGACAATACTTCTGCTCTGGAGAGCCCAGAGGGACGATTCGCTCCCCTTGTCCAATCATGAACATCATGACGACCTTCCTTAGCCGCTTGGTTTGCAGATCAGTCGATGGCGACGTCGACTGTGTGTAGTGAATTGATGGGTGCAAGCATAGTCCTGAATCACTCAGTGTTGCTTACCGGCGCAAACCAGAGCATACCGTTATGCCTGATCGCGTACAGCCTGAGTGAGCCTTGCCTCAAAATTGCTTGCCAGCATCTGATCTACTGCGGCCAGAGCCCGCGTGGCTTGCTGCGGATCAAACCTGCCGCCTTCCAGGACAGTGGCGGCTTGGTTGTGCAGCGCATATGACAGATGGGCAGCGGCTTTGACCGCCGGATCCTGGCTGTCTCCAGAGCCAAGATGATGGGCGAGTAGAAGCCGGATCTCATGGACAGCGAATGCGAGCACTTGTTCCTGCGTGATGGCCATTCAAGTACCGTTCCTTGGGGGCATGATGTCCGGGGCGATCCGCAGTCACGAAGCGTTGGCCGGGTTGGACGACTCTCAAACTGCGCCGAGCCTCCCAATCGCGTCCATGACGAAGCTTGCCTCCGCAGAGGTGGTCCACGTCACCTGCGGCGGTTCGAGGGAAAGCACATCCACGATATCACTGCCGGAAATGATGCAGTAGTGGTGCGGGGTATCAGCGAAGGTGATCGCCTGCACGGAGTTTGCTGCCCAGAGTGAATTCTCAACCTTCAGAAATGGAAACGTCCACGACGTTCCTGGCGACTTCGGGAGCAATCGATCTCCAGACTCACCAGGCCACGGATGCGCAAATTCCTCATGGATGCTGACGGCTTCAAACCGCTCGAAGCGAAGCACCAGCAGCTTGCCGTCTCCAAAGTCGCCATCGCAGATGAGGGTCATTGCACCGGCCAAATGCTGAACGACAAATACGCCTGCCAGAAAGACCGGAACGTGTTCGATCGGGAACCACGGTGTGAAGTTCTGCATGGCCTTGTTCGCGCGGTCCGGGGGGAGGGCAGAGTTGGGGTGAGCCACGAAACGGACGTGGCTTGAGTGCATGATCAGGTGACGCGCTCATCTTGCCTGCGGGTCGCGGGAAGTCAAAGGCCAGGATCAGGTCGCGCCATGAAGCACGGTCGGCTTGACGGAATCGTTGGCTGCAAATCGTATCCCCACGCGCAAGCCATCCGTCACTTCCTCGAGTTCACGCGGGTCATGGACAATACGCAAGGCCCCAATGTTGGATTCCGCACGTACGACGCAGAGCCTCATGCCATCTACGCGTGTGATAAGAACGCCTGCATCCTAGGTGACCGACTCCATATCACCTATCTCGCGGGCTTCCAGGACATCGATGCTCGCAATCGAGGCCGCTGCACCGAGATGGAATTCCAGATGGTCTCTGCAGTAGCTGGTCTCGTTCGCTTGCGGATTCGATTTGTACGTGATGCCCCGCGGTGCTTCGGACAATCGTGCGCTGAGACAATGGTAGTTCAACCATTCCTTTGGCGTATCTCCCCAGGCGCTTTGAAGGATGAGGAAATTTCTCAGGCCAAGCTGTACTGATACAGACATGACTTCGATGGCAGAGCTGCCGAACGTGATGTCGGCGCTGTCACTCAATAGCGTCTGGATCCTGAAGCCAAGCAGGGACCTCAGTGCGTTGATGGACGTACGATCCAGACGGCGGATGATCTCATTCATGGGGCTTACTCCGCAGCCGATTTTCTCGGCGCAGTGGCTGCGACTGGAGCGGCCGGCGAGGCTGGGATCCTGAGCCAGTGGGCGTGAACTCTCCACTCGTGGAGCAGGTCCGACTTGAATGGCTGTCAACGCTGGATGAGGCGCGCCACATGATGATATGCCCTACGTGCAGACACAGAAACCACCTTGTTTGTAAAGCTGGCAGCGCAAGCGCCGAACGCGATGAAGTTCTTGCGCCCTTCGTGAAGTGAGAGTCCGTGATTTGCGCACGAAGATGCATCAGGGTCTGAAACGCCAAAGGCATCCTGCTCCCAGAAGCAGACCGGGCAAATCTCGTAATCGTGGCCGCCCGGGATGCTGAAGTAATCACAGCAATCGCACTGAACAAGAAATTCCATCAGGGTGAACTCCGACTCCGGAACTGCACCGCGCCGCATGGCGGCGTCGGCTTGACTAGTCTTTCAGGGGGCAACTGCATCGGGGTATGAATGCTTTGAGCTGTTGAGATCATCAGCAAGCTTCCCGATCCTGGAGAGCAGTTTGCCGACATCTTCTTCTGGATCCGCATGGAAGTAGTCGATGGTGAACCGAAGCGTTGTACCAAACTGATCTCCGATGGGCGGAAGAGCGAGGCTCCTGATCTGCATCGGCTCGCCACCACGCGCCGCGTCGCGTACCCACCACGAGATGAACTCAAGTGCATTGAGGCCTTTGCTGTCTCGGGTGATACCGAAATTTGCCGATACAACAAGCTCGCTGGCCAATCCGCCCTTGGTACGCCTTAGCGAGCCGAGGGGAAGGTCCCCGTAGGGAGGAAGGCTGAAATCACTTTCCGGAATGTCACTCAGATCCGCCTTGCCTATTCTCGCATCGGTAATTCCGGGAATGGACTCTATGGCGTCTTGCAGCTTTTTTACTTCAGGCGGCATGTCAGCTCCAAAAAAGGAAGCGAAAGAAAACAATGACCAATAGTGTAGAGCGAACCATCTACCGCCTGTAACACCGTAATCGGGCCGCCGCGAAGCGGAGTCGACTTGGATTGGCCGTCAGGTTGCGGCCGAAGTAGCTGAGCGATCAATCACTTCGAAGTCGGGGCCGAGTTGAACGCGCAGCATCTCCAGGAATCGCTGCGCCGCGACATTGAATCGGTCCCGCTCCGCCGCCTCCCATGGCGATGGGTCAGGCGGATAGGTCCAGTCAATGCCTGTGTCATACCAACTGCACAGGTGGTGGGCGAAACGCCATGTATTCTCCGGCAAAGGGAGAAGGTGCGCTTCGACACAGCACCCCCACTTATCCTTGGTGGCGTCATTTCCCGACCAGAGGCAGGCGCCACTACCGGGGTCGAAGAAAAATTCGAGGAGATAGATGGGCATGTTGAGTGGCTTGGCTCCGGAGTTGGGCTGGGCCGCGAAGAGATGTCGGCCTCAGTGAAATGCTAGGCATCTTTCACTGGCCTTGCGATGCAGTCAGGCCATCCGAGTAGCCTGAGCTCATTTGAGACAGCGGATGGGAAGTGATCTATATGGCTGATGGAACGCATGCGCATGGGAAGTTGCGACAAAAGTCGATAGTGACTGGTTGGATTGTGATGACGATGAAGAAATAGCGCTATCGCAGCCAAATACTCCGGATTTCTAGCGCCGGAAACAAAAAAGAACCGTCCTGCATTCTCGGTCTGCCCATCCATGGCGAGTGCACGGCCCAGGAGCTCCAGATGCCCGGTGTCGTACGCCGCACCAAAACAACTCCTCGCGAGATGGGACAAAGCTGTTGCAGCGTCTCCATTGGCCAGCGCCGACTCAGCCGCCGCAATCTTCCATTTCTTGGGCCGACCACTGCGAATCTTCATACGTGTCCAAATCTGGAATCAAGTCGGCCCGCGCAGCGGATTTGGCTCGAATTAACTGTTAGGCGCGTTGACCTGCGTACGGATCTTGTAGCCAATTAGCCAGTGAGTCCGGGGTGGATATTATCTGCCTCGAGCCAAGCCCGTCGAACGGTGGCCGGGGCCTTGTAGCGGTGGGCG
>NZ_JBXFWM010000042.1:0-38790 GCF_056856655.1 Stenotrophomonas sp. STEN033 | reverse complement strand
CATGGCTCGGCACTACGCTCCCTCCCTTTGGCGCAGCCAAGGGGAGGGTTGGGGAGGGGTAGCTTTTGGCTTTGGCCGGGAAAGCCCTTGCCGAGCATGGCTCGGCACTACAAAACCCGGACGCCGCCCAAAAAAGAAGCCCGGTCGGGGGAGGACCGGGCTTCCAGCGGCGCGTGGGAGAGAGGTCACGCGCCATACAACACCACTACTTGTCGCTTACCAGGTGAAGCGCGGGCCGACGAACCATTCCTTGTCGCCAGCCTTGGCCAGCTTCACTTCGCCGGTCAGGCCCCAGTTCGCGTTGAACTTGCCGGTGGCGCCGACGCGGCCGTAGAACTCGCCGTCCGGGTTGTAGCCACGCTTCTTGCTGTAGTCCTCGTAACCGGCCAGGGCATAGCCTTCGAAGTTCGGGGTGAAGGCGGTACGCACGCCGACTTCAGCGCTGTAGCCGTTGAACTTCGGGCCGTACTCCAGATCCAGCTTCTGGTAGGCCGCACGGGCCAGCAGGTCGGTGTTCGGGGCCACGGTGTAGTTGTAGCCAACACCCAGGCGCCACTGGTCGACATCAGCCTTGAACTTGTCGGTTTCCTGCGCGTTGTACTCACCGAACACATGGAAGTTCGGGTGCACCGCAACCGAGCCCTTCAGCGCCCAACCATCAGCGTCGCCGCCCTTGGCATCGGTATTCACATAGCCGCCTTCCACATAGTTGTAGGACAGGCCATCGGCAGCCGAAGCGGCGAACGGCAGGGCGGCCAGCAGGCCCAGAGCGATCAAAGAAGTCTTCATTTCGGCATTACCTCGTTATTGGTCTTGATCGGTACGGCCTGAATGGGTGGCCGTTCGACAGTTGTGAATTATCCGTTAGCCGACGGAATCCACCCTGAATACCAAACTGACCAGTACATAAATTGCGCGCGTTTCTGGGGAACTTTGTGCCCTCGCATTGAAGGGCAGCGCGCTAACGGTCTGTAGGTTTGAAGCTGCAGAGGGGAACATCTGCTCGATCGATCCCGTTGACTGCAGTCATCGGTGAGTTCTCAGCCGAGAGTCGAATGGGCGTGTTTAGGCCCCAGAACGCCTAGGTTGCAGTTCATGGCAGTCAGAACAGAAGAGTGCGACAAGAGAAGCCATCACGGCGCGTATCTGCGCAGTTTCCCTATGCCGATCCTGGAGGCGTTTTATAGCTGAAACCACTCCGCGTAATTTTCCGGGATTCAGGGAAGTTTCGTTTCACAGGCGAAACTTCGCGCGCAAAGGTCAAGCTGTGGGGGGTTATTCAAGCCGATTCTCATGTTGCCCTCCAAGGCCGCCGCCGATAATCCTGCCAACGGCCGTGCATCGGCTGCTTGAACCGCCCAGATGCTCAAAGCCAGCAGGGACATTCGATGCCGCGCGTGACTGCATGAAAGGAATCCCCCTTTTTGTCCGCGTTGGTTTGGATACATGCAACAGCAACGAGCTCCTTCATTGGGAACTTGCGGCGAACGGCGTGCCGCAGTCCGCCGGGTCGCCTGGCAGAAGACAGCGGTCAGAGCCGCATTCAATGCGCCGAGGCAGAGCCCCTCCAATCCACTGATTGGATATCTATGACGAGCAGTTTGGGGAGGCGCCCTTTTGCTGCCTTGCCCAGGCCCTCGCGATGAGACACGCCTTGGTCGGCAATGGCCTCCGGCATTGAGGGCGGAGGCCGCGCCGCCGTGCGCGTGCAAGTAGCGCTCCGACCAACAGACGCGATTCCGAGGTCGGGCGCACAGCCGTTGCAAAGCAGTTGCGCGGCTTATTCAAGTCAATGGAGACAACAAGTGAACGCAGTGAGTTACGGCCAGATCCCGCGGATGGCGAAGGTCAACCATCCTGATGTGTATGCCGCAGGCAGCCTCCCCGTGATCGATGCGATCATCGATGACCAAGGCAGCAAGACGGGTGAGATAGGCAACGGTGGTTATACCGACGACGGCCGCCCGGAGATCACCGGCAAGGGCAGGCCCGGTGATCTCATCCATATCTATGATGGCGCCGAACTGCTTGGACGTGTTGTGGTGGCAACAAATGGCGCATGGACGTTCACACCGTTCTTTCCGCTGTCCGATGGCCGGCATAGCATCACGATCCTGCACGAATCCATGGACGGTGATGTCAGCGACTTGTCAGAGCCGTACGTGATCCTTGTTGACAAGATTGCTCCCGAGGCGCCGTCGATAAGCCAGGTGCTGGATGATGTTGGGCTCCAAACCGGTGCGATCGGCAACGGCGGTGGCACGGATGACACTACACCCACGCTGTCGGGCAAGGGCGAGGCGGGCGCCACCGTGACCATCATCGACAATGGGAAGGTGATTGGTGAGGCGGTGGTTGCCGACGACGGCAGCTGGGTGTTTACCCCCGATGCCGAGCTTGCCGATGGCCAGCACGAGTTCGAGGTGGTGGTGACCGACAAGGCCGGCAACACATCCGATCACTCGGAGAAGCACATCATCGTCGTCAAGGCAGCGGCGCCCGCACAGATTGCCACGGTCACCGCGATGGGCAAGGACTGGGGCGTCAGCAGCAGCGATTGGCTGACCAATGATGGCGGCGCCGGGCGCCTGATGCAGGGCTTGCTCAGTGCGCGACTGGCAGCGGACGAACGGCTGCTGGTGTCCACCGATGGGGGGGCGAGCTGGAGCGTGGCAGCGGTGGATGGCCTGAGCTGGGCTGCGCAGGACAACAACAGCCACAGCGGTAACTGGTCGATCCAGACCAAGGTGGTGAATGATGCAGGCCGCAGTGGTGAAGTGGAATCACGCGAGGTGTTCCTCGATACGCTGGCACCGGATGCACCTACCGGACTCAGCGTTGATGGCGCGTACCTGACGGTGACATTCAAGACGACGGCCGTATCCGCGGGTGACGTGGTCAGTGTTGTGTTGAACGGACAGCGTTATGACCAGGTGCTGTCCGTCAAGGACGTGGCTGCCGGCAGCCTGCGACTTGCTCCCGGGTTCGCCGTTACCGGCGGCGATGTGATGGCCGCAATCATCGACAAGGCCGGTAACAGCTCGAAGTATCGCGACATGGGCGACAACAAGTTCATCGACTTCAATAGCGCCGGCTACGTGAACCTCAACACGGGGCAAAGCACGACCTACAACGGGCTGCGGATCACCTCCGAGGTTGATCATGATGTCTGGCAGATACCGGATGCGATCACCGGCCTGACCAGCCACGATCCTGCGGTCTATACCGGCATGAAGATCGGCGTCACCGGGCGCACCCGCATCGACTTCACCGAAGGTCCGGTTTCCGAGCTCAAGTTCCTTGTAACCAATCTGCAGGCGGGCTACTTCGATCCTTCCGTGGTCAAGTTCTACACGGCCAGTGGCGCCCTGGTCGGGCAGCTGTCGCTGTCTGCGTACTGGCCGAACTCCCTGAATGCTTCGTTCAAGGCGCCGGCCGGCCAGGAATTCTCGTACATGGTGGTGAGTACCGGTTACAAGGTGCCGGGTTACAAGGGTATTGGTTCATGGGACTGGATTGGCCTGGATGACTTCCAGATACGCAGCGGTGCAAGTGAGCTCAATGTGCTCGGAAACCAGCTGATTGATGGCAAGACTGGCACCTATTACGGAGGTGAGGAGGACAACGTGTTCTCACTGGCCAATGTCGCCAATCTGACGGCTGCCAGCAGCGGTGGTGTTTCCGGTGGCGCTGGCGTGGATACGCTCAAGCTCACCGCCGCCAATCAGGTGCTGGATATGACCGTGCTGAAAGACAGGATCGATTCCATCGAAATCATCGACCTTACCGGTACCGGCAACAACAGCTTGAAGCTGACACTGCAGGACGTTCTTGCCAATGGCCAGCTGGATCTGTTCCATCAAGGCAGCAAGTCCACGGTGCAGATGATGGTGAAGGGAAATGCCGGCGACGTGGTCAAGCTGGATGATCTGCTCGGTGCCGGTGGCGCGGATCTGGGCGACTGGGCATCGATGGGGAAGCAGTCGATCCAGGGCGCCTCCTATGTCGTCTATCAACACTCGGGTCTGGATGCCGAATTGTTGGTGCAGGACGGGGTTCGGGTTGACCTGATCTGAGCGGATATTGCCTGTCGCTCTCGGTGAAAGCGACCGGCAAGCCTTCATGCAACAGGAGAACGGCACCCTGCGGTGCCGTTCTCCATGTATTCGATCAAGCGCAGGATTGCGCCCTTGCCAAGGCATCAATGCGCGGCAGCGACCATCAACGCCGAGCTGTCCACACGCTTCACGCCCTTGATGGCCCGGGCGGCGGCGATCGCGCGATCCGCTTCGACCTTGCTGGCGACGGTACCACTGAGTGTCACTACGCCGTTGACCGTTTCCACCTTGATCTCCATGCCGGACACATCCTTGGTGGTCAGCAACTCGGCCTTCACCTTGGTGGTGATCCAGGTATCGGTGCCAGGCTGTTCGGACTCGTGGCCCTGCGTGGATTGACCGGCAGCCTGCACGGTGAGGGCAGTGCCTGCGCAGCCAAGGGCGATCAGGCCTGCGAACAGCAGCGGCTTCATCTTGCGGGTATCCATGATGCGTCTCCGATCAGAGCAACGATGCTCCAGTTGCAGCATGCCGTGGCGACGATTAAGTGCATGCCTGCAATCAGTGACGGGCAGGTGCAGGAAATGCAAACGTCGCGTAAGCCCGGCAACCAGCGAGCGTCGCGTAGCGCGCAATGATCAGGCGATCATCAAGTCCCAGGGCAGGTTGGAGTCACGGAACTTGAAACGATAGCCATCGAAGTCGATCTGCTTGGCGATGTTGCCGTGCTCGTCGATCATCGTATGGAAGCAGACATCACTAAGCCCCATTGTGGCGACGCGACGGCCATCGCTGCTGCCCTTGGCGATGTTGCGGGATTCGGTTGCCAGCAGGGTTACCAGTCGGCGCTGGCGGCCGGGTCCTTCGAGGAAGAACTTGATCTTGTCCATTGGCGTTGCTCCGTTATGTGATCCCCCCGGATCTGGCCATTCACCTATAGCCGGAGGGATGAACAGGCAGCAATGACTGAATGCGCACAACCCGATTTTGTTTCACGTTTGCGTCGCTGCATCGTTGCCGTGATGTGGACTGCGTCGCGCTCTGCCACGCAGGGTTAACAATCACCAAGGCGCCACCGACAGGGCGATGACCAAGGCGATGATGGCAATGCCGATAAGAATGATGCTGCGCTGGCTGAGCCTTCTGCGCTTGTTCATGCTGGCTCCGTTGCGTTGCAGGCAGTGTTGCCAGCTACAGCTGTAGCAGGTGTTCCTGCAACGGCAGAGAAACAAGCGTGCCTGCCTTGCTGTGCAGCAGCGGCGTAAGCCGCGACGCTGACGCGGTTTCCCTCGCGGGGAAAACCACCATCAAGTGGTTCATGTCGGCGATCACCGCGCAGGTATCAGTGCCTGACCCTCGTTGCCAAGGCGGCTACGTCGAGCGCCGTCATTCGACAACCGGCAGCGTGATGTAGCTCGGATGTTCGCTGTTGTTCCAGATCCGCTGCGTGGCCTTGCGGTAGTCGCCAGGCTGGGCGAAGAAGATGTTGTCCACGAATTTTTGTGGATTGCGGTCATACAGCGGGAACAGGCTGGACTGCACCTGCACCATCAAGCGGTGGCCCGGCTGCAGCGTCTGGTTCACGTTGGGCAGATCGAAGCTGTAGATCTGCGGTGCATCCGGCGTGATCGGCTTTGGCTGGCTGAAGCTTTCGCGGTAGCGACCACGGAAAATGGTGACCGCCAGCGGCAACTGGTAGCCGGCCATCTTCGGGTTGTCAGGATAGTGATCGGGATAGACGTCGATCAGTTTGACCACCCAGTCGCTGTCGCTGCCGGAGGTGGAAGCACTCAGTTGAACCTGCGGAATGCCGGCCAGCTTCATCGGCTTGTCAAGCACCGGCCCGGTATAGGTGAGCACATCGGTACGGCCATCGACGAAGCGCTGGTCGCGCACCAGCCAGGTGGTCCAGACATCGCGGTCGCCCATGTTGACTGGGCGCGGCACGAACGGCACCGGCTTGGCCGGATCGGCGATGTACTCGGCGTACTGCGCGCCGGTACTGGTGCTGTTGAAGTCCAGCTGCGCATCGGTGTTGAGATAGAGCCGACGTGCGTTGCCGGTGCAGCCTTGCGTGCAGCTTTGCGGCCAGTTGCTATAGGTTTCCCAGCGATTGCTGCCGGCGTTGTATACCCACACCGGCGGTGTATTGGCGGCCGGCGCGCCGTCCTTGAGGTACTGGTCGAAGAAAGGCTTGAGCACATCCCGCCGCCACTGCAGTGCGGTGTCTCCGTTGAAATCCAAGGCGCCCAGCGAACTGCCGTTGTAGTTGGCGCCACTGTGTCGCCACGGCCCGATCACCAGGAAGTTGCGGGTATTGTCGTGGTCCTTGGGTTCAAGTGCGGCCCAGGCGGTATGCGCACCGTAGATGTCTTCCTGGTCCCACAGCCCCTGCTCCCACATGGTGGGCACGCGGATCTCCGGCAGCTTGGCCAGTAGTTTGTCCAGTGCCTGCTGCTGCCAGAACGCATCGTAGGCAGGATGCTGGCTGACCTTGTGCCAGGCCGGGATCTGTTCCAGCCCCAACGTCCTGGCGAAGGCACCGACCGAGCCTGCCTGCAGGAAGCTGCTGTAGTCATCGCTGGTCGGCATGGCGATTTTTGCGCCGGCACCGCGTGCAGTCATCTGCCCGCTGAAGTAGCCAAGATTCACCTGCCGATAGGCGCCATGCTGGAACCAGTCGTCGCCCATCCAGCCGTCGATCATCGGGCTTTCCGGCGCAGCCACTTTCAGCGCGGGGTGCGGATCAAGCAGCGCCATCACCACGGTGAAGCCTTCGTAGGAAGAGCCGAGCATGCCGACCTTGCCGTTGGACTCGGGCAGATGCTTCACCAACCAGTCGATGCTGTCCCAGGCGTCGGTGCTGTGGTCGATCTTGCCTGGGTTGAGCGGCCCGCGCGGTGGCCGCGTCATCACATAGTCACCTTCGGAGCCGTACTTGCCGCGCACGTCCTGGAACACCCGGATATAGCCGTCCTCGGCAAACACGGTGTCGCCCTGTGCGAGCGCATCGACCAGCCGCGTCGCGCCCGGCGTGCGGTCGACGCGGCCGGCGGCGTTGTACGGCGTGCGGGTGAACAGGATCGGCGCGTTGTGCGCGCCCTTGGGGATCATGATCACCGTATACAGCTTGACTCCATCGCGCATCGGGATCATCACCTCGCGCTTCTCGAAATCGCGGGCGGGCTGCGGGGCGACGAATTTCTTGCCGGTGATGTCCGGCGTCATCGGCGAGACCTGCGCCGCGGCGGGCGTTGCCATGCTCAAGCAGGTGATCGTGGCGATGGCTGCAGCCAGGGTCAGGGTCCGCATTGCTCTACCTCAAGCGCTTGGGTAAGCGCTGACGCTATGCTTGTGTAGTGGCAGTTACACATGGCAAAGGTCATGGGGTGCTGAAGTAGCAGCGGGGGCGAAGCAGGAGCAGAGCAGGAGCTACCCCTCCCCAACCTTCCCCTGCCTGCGGCAAAGGGAGGGGGCTGTTTGCTGCGCTCTGTCAGTGCATCGCGGTGCCGCGTTTGCCCCCTCCCTTGCGCCTGGCGCAGGGGAGGGTTGGGGAGGGGTGCTTTTGCGCTGTTGCTGTTGCTTCTATCTGCAGGCAGCAACAAGCCAGCACCCCGTCAAGCAAGCAGCAGCTCCACATGCTCCCCGGCGGGTCCACGCAGACTGCGCCGCTCACCCGTAGCCGTCACTGCCCAACCCGCTTCACGCAGCAAGGCGTCATCCACTGCCGGCAGGCGCAAGGCCAGGCTGTACTGGCCGGCGTGCCGGAGGTTGGCCGCCGCCGGCAGTTCCACCTGATCAATCTCCACCATGCATTGCCCCGGCATCGGCACCACGGCGACCGGGTAGCGGCCGTCCAGCGGTTTGCCATAGGCGCGATTCAGCACGGTGATCCTGGTATCGAACGCCCAGCCCTTGGCCCCCAGCAGTGCAGACCAGGCACGCTGCGAGGCCTCGCGATCCGGCGTGGTCATCACCCCGATGAAGGTGTTCGCAACCGTCGCGTCGGTCATCGGCAGATCGAACGGCGGCACCTGCGCCTTGATCTGGGTGAGATACAGCAGTTCGCCGCAGGGTCCCAGCACCTGTGCGGCGCGAATGGCATCGCTCAACTCAAGGTTGGCGGCAGGGCCCAGGACCTTGAATGGCGATCGCAGGCCGGCGGCGAGGGCGTCGATATCGCCCACCAGCACCTCCAGCGACAACCAGCCGTGGCGGAACATGGGCTCGGCAACGACGGCACGCGGGTCTTCAATCACCCGCAGTACCGGCTCGCCCGCGCTGTTGGCCAGCCATACCAGCGGTGCGCCGATCAGATCCACCAGATCGAGCGCGGCGGCATCATCGGCGTCGAGCGTTCCGCGTTGTTGCACCTGCAAGGCCAACTGCGCGACATAGGCGGCGCAGACCTGCTGCAGGTCCGGCGCGATCAAGGTCGCATGGATGATGCCCTGTTTCATGTGCGCCGCTCGGTAGCCAGCTTGCGCTCCAGCCAAGGCATCAGCCCGCCACCGGCGACGATCGCCATCAACTCGGTGGGAATCTTCTCGCAGGCGAATTCACGACCTGTGCTGTGATTGATGATGCGTCCCTCCACCGGCCGTACTTCCAGTTCATCACCGCGCGATGCTTCAAGCGTCGCACAAACCAGCGCGGGAACGCCGAGATTCAGCGCGTTGCGATAGAAGATGCGAGCGAATGATCTGGCGATGATGGCACCCACGCCGAGTTCGGCCAGCGCCTGCACCGCCTGTTCGCGCGAGGAACCAATGCCGAAGGATTCTCCGCCCACCACGATGTCGCCACGGCGCACTTCGCTGGCGAAGTCCGGGTCCACCGCTTCCAGGCAATGGCTGGCGAGCACGTGCATCGGCTCGCGCATATAGGGGCCGGGTGCCAGCACATCGGTATCGATGCGGTCACCGAACACGAAAGCCTTGCCACGGACGTTCAAAGGTTCTCTCCCAACAACTCGCGTGGATCACAGATTTCGCCCTTCACCGCGGCAGCGGCAACGCTGTACGGCGAGCCCAGGTAGACCTGCGCCTCGGCCGAGCCCATGCGGCCCTTGAAGTTGCGTGCGGTGGTGGACATGCAGACTTCGCCGCTGCTCAGCATGCCCGCACCCATGCCGGCGCAGGCGCCGCAGCCTGACGGCAGCAGGATGGCGCCGGCTTCGGTCAGCGTCGCCAACGTGCCTTCGGCTGCCGCCTGCGCGGTCATTGCCACCGAGGCCGGTGCGATCAGCAGGCGCGTACCCTTGGCGACCCGGCGGCCTTTCAGGACTTCGGCAGCCATGCGCAGATCGGTCAGCTTGGCGCCGGTGCAGGCGCCGATATAGGCCTGATCAATAGGCACCCTGCCGTGCTCACCCACCGGGCGGCTGTTTGCCGGACTATGCGGTGCCGCCACATGCGGGGCGATCTGCGCGGCGTCGTAGCGATGGTGATGCAGGTAGTTGGCATCGGCATCGCTACGCCACTGCGCCAGATCACCGAGGAAAGGTTTGCCGGCCTGTTCCAATGCAGCCAGTGTGGTCGCGTCGGGTTCGACGATGCCGGTTTCCGCGCCGAGCTCGGCGGCCATGTTGCACAGGGTCAGGCGCTCATGCATCGGCATGGCCTGCACGGCGCTGCCGCCGTATTCGAAGACCTGGCCTTCGTTGCCCATGCCATGTTGGCCGCACAGCATCAGCATCACGTCCTTGGCGCTGACGCCGGCGCCGAGCACGCCATCGAGTTGCACACGCGTGGTCTGCGGCACGCGCAGCCAGACGTCGCCGGTGACCAGGGCGCCGGTGATGTCGGTGGCGCCCATGCCGACCATGAAGGCACCGAACGCACCGCCGCTGGGCGAGTGCGAATCACCGCCCACGCAGAACATGCCGGGCTGTACATGGCCGTGTTCCTGCAACACCACGTGGCAGATGCCGAGCATGTCGTAGTGGGTGACACCCTGCGCCTGCGCCCACTTGCGGGTGAGGGCGAGGATGTCGGCGCTTTCCATGTCCACGGCGGGTACGAAGTGGTCGGAGACCACCACCACCTTGTTCGGGTCCCACACCTTGGCGCCGAGCTTTTCCAGCCGTGTGGCGACCCGGCGCGGACCGCCGGAGTCATGCATCATCAGCAGGTCGAGCCTGGCGGTAAGGATCTCTCCGGCGCGCACGGCCCCGCGTCCACAGGCGCGGGCGAGGATCTTTTCGGCAAGCGTTGCGCTCACAGTTGCACTCAAACAAATGTCTCCGGGTGGTTGGTTTCGTAGTCCAGGCGCATCTGGTAGCGCAGCTGGTCGGGGCGATATTGGATGTCGAGCAGATCCAGCAACTGCTGGTCGGGGCCATAGGAGCGGCGGGTCAGGTTCATCACCGCCTGACCGGGCGACATCTGCAGGTGCATGGCGGTCAGGGCACCTGCACGCAGCGCGCTGACGGTCTGCTGGACCTGCAGGAAGCGGATCCCGCAACGCCGGAACAGAGCGATGCGCGAGCCGTAGGCCAGTTGTTCGGCGTTGAATTCCGGATGCTTGGTGCGGGTCCAGCTGGCGTAGTAACCAAAGGCCTGGCCATGCCGCGAGCGCACCCGCACGCAATGCACCAGGGTTTCTTCCGGGCCGCTGCCGAACTGTTCGCGGATCGGTTCGGGCGGGACCACGCGTTCCCAGCCCAGCAGGCGTACCTGGGTGTTGCTGGCGAGGGTGTCGAGGCTGTGGATCAGCTCGCCCAGCGGCGTTTTCAGCGGCATCGGGATGCTGGAACCGCGCGCTGTGCTACCGCCGACGACCCGCGTACCGCGGCCGCGCTGGCGTACCAGCAAGCCATCATTGGCCAGCAGTTGCAGCGCCTGGCGCACGGTGACCCGCGAGATGCGCAGGCGCCGGGCCAGCTCTTCCTCACGCGGCAGCTGCTCGCCGTCGCCGATTTCGCCGCGTTCGATCAGCCCACGCAGGAAGCCCTGCAGCTGGTGGTACAGCGGCGCGTGCAGGTCACGGCGGAGGATGCCCTCCAGGGATTGGGTGGTGAACGGGTCCACGGTGGCTTGCCGGCTGGTCCGAAATGATCTTAATGATATATCTATATATCTAAAAGGGGTGTGGGTATAGGCCTTGGTGTGTTCCGGGCTGGATTGGCCTGGGTGGGGAGGGGGGGCTTCTCGCTGGCTGATGGGGTGTTGGGAAGGCCCCTGCCGAGCATGGCTCGGCACTACGCTCCCTCCCTTTCGCGCAGCGAAGGGGAGGGTTTGGGAGGGGTGCTTTTGGCTGGCTGCTGGGGCGCCGGGAAAGCCCCTGCCGAGCATGGCTCGGCACTACCGCTTTAGCCCCTCTCCCGCTTACGGGAGAGGGGTTGGGGTGAGGGTGGCTCTGGCCTTGGCGGGAAAGCCCCTGCCGAGCATGGCTCGGCACTACCGCTTTAGCCCCTCTCCGGCTTGCGGGAGAGGGGTTGGGGTGAGGGTGGCTCTGGCCTTGGCGGGAAAGCCCCTGCCGAGCATGGCTCGGCACTACCTTGAGCCCTCACCAGAACCGGTAGCTGAACTCCACGCCGTAGGTGCGCGGCACGTTCGGGTAGATCACGCCCACACCCAGCCCGGCGATATCAAAGCCGCCGGTGGAGGCGAATTCATTGCTCAGGTTCTTGCCCCACAGCGCCACCGACCATTCCGCATCGCGCGGTTCGTAGGCGATGCGTGCGTTGTACTCATGCCCGGCCTTGCGCATGATCAGACGCGAGGCATCCTGGTTCTGGTAGTACTCATCGGTGTAGCGCGCCTGTGCACTGAACACCAGGTCGGCATTGCCAAGCGGCTGCACGTAGCTGCTGCCGAAGGTCCACTGCAGCTCGGGTGCATTCTTCATCGGGTGGCCGCGGAAGTAGGTGGCATTGATGGCCTTGTACTTCTGATATTCCGAGTCGATGGTGCCCAGCGTGGCGTTGAGCTTCAGTCCGCGCGTCAGCTGTGCCTCGGCCTCCAGCTCGATGCCCTGGATCAAGGCACCGGTGGCGTTGGTCACCACGAAGATGCCTTCCGGGTTCACCGCGGCCAATTGGATGCCGTCGTAATCCAGCCGGTAGTAGTTGCCGTTCAAGCGCAGGCGGTTGTCCCACAGCGTCGACTTGATGCCGATTTCATAGGCACGCAGGGTTTCAGCATCCACCTGCACCAGGGTTGCCGGGGTGCTGCCGCGGCCATTGAAGCCGCCACTCTTGAAGCCGGTGGTGACGCTGGCGTAGCCCATCACGTTGTCGTTGAAGTTGTAGGACAGCAGCGCCTTCCAGTCCGGGCGGTTCCAGCTGTTGCGCATGTTCTTGCTGAAGTTGGGCTCGCCATTGGCCTTGACCGCGCGCACCGAGAAATCCTTGCTCTCATAGCTGTAGCGGCCGCCCAGGGTGAGGGTCAGCTTGTCGGTGAACTTGTAGTCGCCCTGCGCATAGATGGCATACGCCGAGGTGTCCTGGGCGATGTAGTTGGTGCCGCCGCGCACGAAGATGTCGCTGCGGGTCGGCTGGTCGTTGTGCTCCTTGAACGCGAACACGCCAGCGACCCAACTGAAAGGACCGTCCAGCTGCGAGGTGAACTGCGCCTCGTAACCCTTCTGGTTCTGGCGCTGGTCCTGTTCGAGGTGATAACGGGTCTGCGCGGTGCCATCCACGTCCATGTAGAAGTGATGGTCCAGCGTGCGGTAGTGCGCGATGCTGCGCCAGGAGAACGCACCGAAGTCGGTTTCATTGGTCAACGCCACGCCGAACTGGTCGATGTCGTTCAAGCCCAGCGTGTCGGTTTCGGTCTTGTAGAAGCTGCCCAGGCGCGGCACCTGGTTGCCATTGGCATCCAGCGCCACCGGCGTGCCCCAGGCAGGGGTGGAGCGCTCGCGCAGGCGGTCGATGCTCAGCGTGGCATAGGAGGCTTCTCCCCAGGTCGAGGCCAGCGACAAACGCCCGGCCAGCACGTCCTGGTCATTGACCATGCGGTTGTGGGTGATGTCCTTGAGGATGCCATCGCGCTGGCGGCTGAGCGCGGCGGCGGAGACATCCAGCGTCTCGCCGATGCGGGTGGCGAAACTCACGCGTGCGTCGCGGCGTCCGAGGTTGCCGATGCTGCCATCCAGCGCCAGCTTGCTTTCGCCGGTGGGCTTGCGCGAGATGTAGCGGATCGCGCCGCCGGTGGCATTGCGGCCATACAGCGTGCCCTGCGGGCCGCGCAGCACTTCGATGCGCTCCACGTCATACAGGTCGAACATCGCCCCGTTCTGGCGCGGGATGTAGACATCGTCGATATACAACGCCACCGCCGGGTCGTTGGTGAACATCGACTCATCGGCGCCCACGCCGCGCATGAAGATCTTGGCGCCGGAACTGGTGCCGGTGTTCTGCTCGATGATGATGTTGGGCGCGGCGAACTTGATGTCATCCACGCGCTTGACCTGCATGCGGTCGAGTTCCGGCCCGCTGATCACGCTCATGCTCAGCGGCGTCTTCTGCATCTGCGCTTCGCGGCGCTGCGCGGTGACGCTGACCTGATCCAGCTGCACGGCCTGGTCGTCAGTGCCGGCCTGCTGAGCCAATGCGGGGTTGCTGACAAGGGCGGTCACGATCGCGACTGCCAACGCACTGCGGTACAGAACTTCCTTCATTGCCTGCCTCATAGCGTGAACGGGGTAGGTGGCGCAGGCGCACAGGTGTGAGTGGAGTGCTGCTGCGTGTGCTTTCCAGTCTTTCGCTATTTGTCCGGACAATCAATGTGGCTCGCGTCCTGCCTGCACCGTGGAGTCGTGCGCCGCAACATGCGCATAAGCAGTTGATCGAGATTGGAAAGTGGCAGCAATTGCGGCCCTTCCGTGTTGCACTGCAAAGGCATATAGGTCTTAGCCTTATGTCTTTCCAGGCAAGCGGCCCAGCCCGCCAGACGCAAAACGCCGCCCGGTCAGGGCGGCGTTTTCGCAGCGGGCGCTGGTGGTGCTGTCGGTTTACAACGGGGTGCCGTCGTCCACGTCCAGGGTCATCTGGTAGGTGAACTGATCCGGCCGGTATTGCACGTTGAGCAGGTCGACCAGATTGCCGTCGCCATCGTAGGAACGGCGTTCCAGTGACAGCAGCGCGGTACCGGGTTCCACCTTCAGGTGCATGGCGGCGATGGCGTCGGCGTTTACTGCCGACAGCACCTGCTCCACCTGCTTGATCTGGATGCCGGCGGCCTGGAACAGCTTCAGACGGGAGCTGTTGGACAACCGCGTCTCGCTGAACTCGGGGTGATCGGTATGGGTCCAGCTGATGTAGTAGCCGAACGGCACATCGCCCCGCAGGCGCAGGCGGATGGCCTGCACCAGCACGTCGCGTGGGCCGGTATCGAACAATGCCCGGATCGGCTCCGGCGGCACCGCGCGGCGGAACTGCAGCAACTGCACCTTGGTGTGCTCGGCCAGCACTTCCAGACTTTCCAGCAGCCCGGTCAGCGGGCTGTGCATGGGCTTGGGCCGGGAGCGGTGGATGACGTGGGTGCCCTTGCCGCGGCGGCGCTCCACCAGCCCCTCGGCGGCCAGTTCGTCCAGCGCCCGCTTGGCGGTGATGCGTGATACGCCAAAGCCGTCGGCCAGGTCGAACTCGGTGGGGATGCGGGCGCCACGCGGGATCTCGCCATTGAGGATGCGGTCGCGCAGCAGGCTGAACATCTGGTGGTAAAGCGGCGTCGGCAAGTCATTGCGCAGCAGCTTGTGCGCATTGGCACTCAACAATGTGGCCAGTGTGTCTTGGGACATCTCGCTTCACCCTCCTTTGGCTTAATGCTATAACGATAGAACAAATAGGATAGGCCATGATCACTGAAGAGACCGTGATTTGCTGGAGCCGTGACGGCGCGCTCGCCCGCATCAGCATCCACCGACCCGACAAGCGCAACGCCCTGGCCACCCGCCACTGGGCGGCGATCGAGGCCGCACTGGACGACATCGCCGCCAGTGACGCCCAGATCGTGGTGGTATCCGGCGTGCCGGGGGCGTTCAGTGCCGGCGCCGATATCGACGAACTCGGCCAGCTGCTCACCGCACCGGCGGCCTTTGCCGCCAACAATGCCCAGGTCCAACGTACCCAACTCAAGCTGCAGCGCTTGCCGCAGACCACTCTGGCCGTCATCGACGGTGCCTGCGTAGGCGGCGGCCTTGGCTTGGCCTTGGCCTGTGACCTGCGCCTGGCCAGTGCCCGCAGCCGGTTTGCTATCACCCCAGCCAAGCTCGGATTAGTTTACAGCGCCGACGACAGCCGCCGGCTGGTCAACACGGTAGGCATGGCCCGCGCCCGCGAGATGCTGCTGACCGGGCGCCTGCTCGACGCCGCTACTGCGCTGGATTGGGGCCTGGTCAACCAGTTGGCGGGCGAGGATGGCATCGAGGCGCTGGAGCAGGCACAGGTCCAGCAGCTGTTGGCCACCTCCGGGCAGGCGCGGCGGGCGATCAAGACCGTGCTCGGCCACTTGGGGGGAGATGCCAGCATCGATCTGGCCCAGGCCGATGCGGCCTTCAACGATGCCTTCAGCAGTACCGATTTCGTCGAAGGCGCGGCCGCCTTCCTGGAAAAGCGCGCGCCGCGCTTCAGCTGAGTACGCCATGTCCGCCTACCTGATCATCGAAGCCCACCTCACCGACCCGCAGCGGTTTGCTGCCTATGCCCGGGCCACGCCCGCGGTGGTGGCGCGCCATGGCGGCCATTACCTGGTGATGGGCGGCGAGCAACAGAGCCTGGAGGGCGAGCATGCAGCGACGCGGACGGTGATCTCGTGCTGGCCTGACCGCGCCGCCGCACTGGCGTTCTGGCACAGCGCCGACTACGCCGCGATCAAGCCGCTGCGCGCCGGCACCGGCAGCTTCCGCGTGCTGCTGGCCGATGGCATGCAGACACAAGCTCTCAACGACACCGCAACCGAAGGTAAGGCTCCATGATCGACGCTTATCGCGCGCTGGCCCTGCAGACCACCTGCCGCGCCATCAATGCCTGTGCAACACCGGAAGCAGCCGCCGTCGCGGTGGCCGACAACATCGAGCGGGTAGGTCGCCAGATCCGTGCCTCCAAGGCCTTCATCGGCGCTGACCTGAAGCTGGTGGTGCTGCCGGAATATTTCGCCACCAGCTACCCACTGGGCGACACCATCCCCGGCTGGGCGGCCAAGGGCTGCTTCGCGATGGATGGCAGCGAGTACGAGCAGCTGGGCCGCATCGCCCAGGACAACGGCGTCTACCTGTGTTCCAACGCCTACGAGCGTGACCCGAACTTCCCCGAGCTGTACTTCCAGTCCTCGGTGATCCTGGATGACAGCGGCAACCAGATCCTGCGCTACCGCCGGCTGATCTCGCTGTACGCGCCCAGCCCGCATGATGTCTGGGACAAGTACCTGGACGTGTACGGCATCGACGGCGTGTTCCCGGTGGCACGTACGCCGCTCGGCCGCCTGTCCTGCATCGCCTCGGAGGAAATCCTGTATCCGGAAATCGCCCGCGCGATGGGCCTGCGCGGCGCCGAAGTGTTCCTGCATTCCACCAGCGAAGTCGGCAGCCCGGAGCTGACCCCCAAGGACATCGCCAAACGCGCCCGCGCGCTGGAAAACATGGCCTACGTGGTCTCGGCCAATACCGCCGGCATCAGTGGCGTGGACATCCCGCTGGGCAGTGCAGATGGCATGAGCAAGATCGTCGATGACCAGGGCCGGGTGCTGTCTGCCGCCGGCACCGGCGAGTCGATGGCCGCCTATGCGGACCTGGATATCGCCGGCCTGCGCCGCCGCCGGCTGCGCCCGGGCATGGGCAATTTCCTCTCGCGGCTGCCGCAGGCGGCAATCAACGTCGGCCTGGCCAGCACCGCCTTGAAGCCCAATGCCCTGCTGGACGGCGACAGCTTGAAGATCCCGCAGCGGGCCGACTTCGCCGCCCGCCAGAAAGCCACCCTTGATGCACTGCTGAGCGCCGGAGTACTGGGCAATGACTGACGCAACCACGCTGCCACTGCGCAACCCCCGCACCGGGCTGTCCGACGGCGAGCTGCCGATCACCAGCGCCCGCGACGTCGCCGCGCTGGGCGCGCAGCTGCGCCAGGCGCAGCTGGCCTGGGCCGAGCGCAGCATCGAGGAACGCTGTGCGCGCCTGGACGCCCTGGCCGACGCGCTGGTCGCGCGTCGCGATGGCTTCCTCGATGCATTGCTGGCCGATACCGGCCGCTGGCATGAATCGCAGATTGAAGTGGACGGCACCGTCGGCGCGATCCGCCGCTGGGCGCAGCAGGCCGCGAGCTGTCTTGCGGAAAAGCCGGCCCAGCAGGAAGCCATCCCCTTCATCCACAGCCAGCAGACCTGGGTGCCGTATGCGGTGGTGGGCGTGATCAGCCCGTGGAACTTCCCCCTGATGCTGACCCTGATTGATGCCGTGCCGGCGCTGGCCGCCGGCTGCAGCATCCTGGCCAAGCCCAGCGAGGTCACTTCGCGCTTCGTGCCGCTATTGCGTGACGCCTTGGACGAAGCGGGTCTGGGCGCGGTGTTCAAGCTGGTCACCGGTGCCGGCGCCACCGGCCAGGCGGTGATCGAGGCCAGTGACCAGATCTGCTTCACTGGTTCGGTCGCCACTGGCCGCAAAGTGGGCGAAGCCTGTGCGCGTCGCTTCATTCCGGCCTCGCTGGAGCTGGGCGGCAAGGACCCGGCGCTGGTTCTGTCCGATGCCAACATCGCACATGCCGCACGTGCGTTGGCCTGGGGCAGCTTCGTCAACGGCGGCCAGAGCTGCATGTCGATCGAGCGCGTCTACGTGGAAGCGCCGGTGGCCGATGCCTTCATCGCCGCGTTGGTGAAGGAAGCTTCCGCGCTGGAGCTGGCCTGGCCAGACCCCAAGCAGGGCCAGATCGGTCCGGTGATCGCGGCATCGCAGGTCGAACTGGTGCGCGGCCAACTGGCCGACGCCAAGGCCAAGGGCGCACGCGCACTGACCGGCGGTGAGCTGATCGAGTATGGCGGCGTCTGGTGTCCGCCAACGGTGTTGGTGGATGTCACCGACGAGATGACCGTGGTAGCCGATGAGAGCTTTGCAAGCGTCCTCCCGGTGATGGTGGTGGCCGATGAAGCCGAAGCCATCGCGCGTGCCAATGCCACCGAGTTCGGCTTGTCGGCGGCGGTGTTCACGCAGAGCCCGGAGCGGGCCCAGCGTGTGGCGCGTCAGCTGCAGGCCGGTGGCATCTCGATCAACGACGCCTGCCTGACCGGCATGGTGCAGACCGCCGAAAAGCAGAGCTTCAAGCTGTCCGGCATGGGTGGTTCGCGCATGGGCACCGCATCGATCCGCCGCTTCGTGCGTGCGCGTGCGTTGTTGATCAATACCGGAACCGCATCACCGTGGTGGTTCCCGCCCGCATAAGGCGCGGCCTCAGCACACCAGTACGAACTGGCTGAGGAAAATACCGAAGCCAAGCATCCACATTGCCAGCATCGCTGGAACACCGGCGATGCGCAGCAGCCAACGCGGCTGCGGCCGCGCACTGCGTGTAGCGCGGAAGATCAGCACCAGCAGCACTACGCCGGCAACAACGAACAGCGCGAAGATCGACCAGCCCAGCAGCCAGAACGCGGTGGATTTGCTCGATTCCTGCGGACATTGGGTCATGGCCGAGGCCAATGACGGCATTGTGCAGAGCAGCGCTACGGACAGGGTGGTGAGTTTACTGCGGCTTGCTGGTCGCATTGGATGACGCGTCCCCTTATATGCAGTTCCAGCGTACATCCTGCCACGTGACACGCCTGCGTGCAGTCAACGGGCGCTGTCGGCCGCGACGGCGAGCCGGATGAAGCATCTTCCTGTCCCACTGCCATGGTGATCTGATGGGGGCTTGATGGCACCGATGCAAGCAGTTGTGATCAAACAGTGCTTTTAACCCGGGATTTCGCTCTGCCCTTGCATACTGCGACGTGGGCCGCCGCGCCTGGTCCGCCTGTTGAGTCAACAATCTGGCGCGTGAAGCCAACGGGAGTGATGTTCATGAATCCGAATTCGCAGTTTGACCTTACCGGCAAAGTGGCCATTGTCACCGGTGGTGGCAACGGTATCGGTCGCGCCAGCTCGTTGATGCTGGCAGCCTATGGCGCATCGGTAGCCATTGCTGACCTGAAGCTGGGCGCAGCTGAAAAAGTTGCTGCGGAGATCATCGCAGCTGGCGGCAAGGCCTTGGCCCTGGAGTGCAATGTGCTCAAGGATGAGGACCTGGTGTGGGTGGTGGAGCGCACCGCCAATGAACTGGACGGCATCCATATCCTGATCAACAACGCCGGTGGTGGCGGGGCTGGCCGCGAGAGCCCGTACACGATCAGCCTGGAGCAGTTCGAGCGGCCATTCCAGATCAACGTCTTCAGTGCCTGGCGGCTGTCGCAGCTGTGTGCGCCGCATATGCAGAAGGGCGGCTACGGCTCGATCATCAACATGTCGTCGATGAGCTCGATCAACAAGAGCCCGGCGATCAGCGCCTACGCCGCGTCCAAGGCGGCGATCAACCATATGACGGCGAATCTTGCGCATGATTACGGTCCTGCCGGGATCCGTGTCAATGCGGTGGGGCCGGGGGCGGTGCGCACCGATGCCTTGGCTACCGTGCTCACGCCGGAGATCGAGGCGCGGATGCTGTCGCATACGCCGATCAAGCGCCTGGGTGAGGCCGAGGATATTGCCGGTGCGGTGCTGTATTTCGCCGCGCCGATATCCAACTGGGTCAGCGGCCAGACCTTGTTCGTCAACGGCGGCGGTGTGCAGACGCTGGATTGACGCCGGGCCTATTCGGGCAGGGTGGACAGGAACTCGATCACGGCCTGGCGGCGCGCCGGGTCGGAGGTGGCGTTGACCATCTTGCTGCCCGGCACCTGCCTGGTCGGTGACTTGATGAAGGCGTCCAGGGTCTGCGCATCCCAGGTGATGCCGCTGGCCTTCATCGCTTCGGAATAGTTGTAGCCGGGGGCGGTGCCGGCCTTGCGGCCGATCACGCCATGCAGGTTGGGGCCGACGCGGTGGCCGAGGTCGGCGCGGGTGTCATGGCAGCCGGCGCAGATGGCGAAGGCGCGTTCGAGTTCGCGCTGGTGCGGGTCGGCGTTGGCGTTGTGGTTGAAGGCATCGCGCTGGCCGCAGGCGCTGAGCGTCAGGCAGGCGAGGGCGATCAGGGGCAGACGGGGCATTGCGTTCTCATTGCGCTGGCGGTCGTGACTGTGCGGCGCTGGCAATGATGGCTGGTGCTGGGAGGGGAAGCAAAGGGCTTGGGTTTTTGGCGGGTTGGAGTGGATGGAGAGCTTTGAAGGAATGGCTGAAGCAAAGGCAAAAACGGAGGTAGAAGCAGAGGCAGAAGCAGAGGCAGAAGCAGAGGCAGAAGCAGAGGCAGTACCAGAGGCAGAAGCAGAGGGCCCCTCATCCGCCCGTTGGGCACCTTCTCCCGCAAGCGGGAGAAGGGAGACTTCATGCTTTCTTTCGTCGGTTGGAAAGGCCGAAGAAAAGCCAAAGCCGAAGCCAAAGCCAAAGCCAAAGCCAAAGCAAAGACCAAATGCAAAAGCCAAATGCAAAAGCAGAAGGCCGAAGCAGAAAGCAATTTATCTGCCCGTTGTGCGTTTCGCGTTCAGACGCCGAAATTCTTCAAAGCGTCGATTGAGCTGAGAGTGTTCGGCTGCGGAAAAATTCGCGGAGTACGCCGAAGTCAGTAATGCTGGCTCAAGCAACTTCGCGCCGAAGCAGCCCCTCTCCCGCGTGCGGGAGAGGGGTAGGGGTGAGGGCGGCTTTTAAGCTCTTAGCATTTCAAGCTTTCAAGCTTTCAAGCTTCCAACTTCTAAACCCTGAACCCCAATCATCACTTCTTCCCAGCAAACGTCCTATCCAGACTCTGCTCAAAGGTGTGATACCCGATCCGCTCATACAGCTCCTCGCGGGTCTGCATGGTCTCCACCACATTGCGCTGGTGGCCATCACGGCGGATCGCGGTGTACACGTTCTCCGCCGCCTTGTTCATCGCGCGGAACGCCGACAGCGGGTAGATGCACATCGCCACGCCCACAGAACCCAGCTCCTCGGTCGAGAACAGCGGGGTCTGGCCGAACTCGGTGAGGTTGGCCAGCACCGGCACCTTCACCGCATCGACGAAACGCTTGTAGGTCTCAAGGTCGTACGAGGCCTCGGCAAAGATGCCGTCGGCGCCGGCTTCCACGCAGGCCAGCGAGCGCTCGATCGCCGCATCCACGCCTTCCATCTGGATGGCGTCGGTACGTGCGATCAGGAAAAAATCCGGATCGGTCTTGGCATCGGCCGCCGCCTTGACCCGGTCCACCATCTCGCCCAGCGACACGATTTCCTTGTTCGGGCGGTGGCCGCAACGCTTGGCGCCGACCTGGTCCTCGATATGGCAGGCCGCCGCACCGGCCTTGATCAGCGATTTCACCGTGCGCGCGATGTTGAACGCGCTCGGGCCAAAGCCGGTGTCGATGTCCGACAGCAGCGGCAGGTCGCAGACGTCGGTGATGCGGCGGATGTCGGTGAGCACGTCGTCCATGGTGTTGATGCCCAGGTCCGGCAGGCCCAGCGAGCCGGCGGCGACGCCGCCACCGGACAGGTAGACCGCACGGAAGCCCGCCCGCTTGGCCAGCAACGCATGGTTGGCGTTGATGGCGCCCGGGATCTGCAGCGGGCTTTCTTCCTTCAGCGCCGCGCGGAAGCGGGCGCCTGGACTGACAATGCTCATCGAAACTCCTGTGGTTGGTTGGCGATGCTTACATCGCCGGGTAGTTCGGTCCGCCGCCACCCTGCGGGGTTACCCACACGATGTTCTGGGTCGGGTCCTTGATGTCGCAGGTCTTGCAGTGCACGCAGTTCTGCGCGTTGATCTGCAGGCGGGTATCGCTGCCTTCGCCGACGAATTCGTATACGCCGGCCGGACAGTAACGCGCTTCCGGGCCGGCATAGGTGGCCAGGTTGACCTTGACCGGAATGCTGGGGTCCTTCAGCGTCAGATGGCTGGGCTGGTCTTCCTCGTGGTTGGTCGAGGACAGGAACACCGAGCTCAAACGATCAAACGTCAGCACGTTGTCCGGCTTGGGATAGCTGATCTTCGGCTGGCTGGCGGCCGGCTCCAGGCATTCGTGGTCGGCCTTGGTACGGTGGATGGTCCACGGCGCGTTGCGGATGCCCAGCTTGGGCAGCAGCCACTGCTCGATGCCGGTCATCAGCGTGGCCAGGGTGCGGCCCTTCTTGAACCACTGCTTGAAGTTCTTGGACTGCAGCAGCTCGGCCTTCAGCCAGCTGTTCTCGAAGGCCTCCGGATAGGCGCTCAGCTCGTCACGCGAACGGCCGGCGACCAGCGCGTCAAACGCGGCCTCGGCGGCCAGCATACCGGTCTTGATCGCGGCGTGGCTGCCCTTGATGCGGCTGACGTTGAGGTAGCCGGCTTCGCAGCCGACCAGCGCGCCACCCGGGAACACGGTCTTGGGCAGCGACAGGATGCCGCCGGCGGTGATCGCACGCGCGCCGTAGGCGATGCGCTTGCCGCCTTCCAGGTGCTTGCGGATGGCCGGGTGGGTCTTGAAGCGCTGGAACTCCTCGAACGGGCTCAGCCACGGGTTCTTGTAGTCCAGGCCGACCACATAGCCGATCGACACCTTGCCGCCCTCGGCGTGGTACAGGAAGGCACCGCCGTAGGTGTCGTTGTCCAGCGGCCAGCCGGCGGCATGCACCACCAGGCCCGGCTCATGCTTGGCCGGATCGATCTGCCACAGCTCCTTGATCCCGATGCCGTAGGACTGCGGGTCCTTGCCGGCGTCGAGCTTGAACTTGCTGATCAGCTGGCGGCCGAGGTGGCCGCGCGAGCCTTCGGCGAAGATCGTGTACTTGGCATGCAGCTCCATGCCGCGCTCGTAGTTCGGGCCCGGCGTGCCATCCTTGTGGATGCCCATGTCGCCGGTGGCCACGCCCATCACCGCGCCGTTTTCGTCGTACAGCACCTCGGCGGCGGCAAAACCCGGGAAGATCGACACTTCCAGCGCCTCGGCCTGCTGCGCCAGCCAGCGGCTGACTTCGCCCAGGCTGATGATGTAGTTGCCGTCGTTGTGGAAGCACTCCGGCAGCAGCGCGTGCGGGGTGGCCTTGGCCTTGGTCTCGTCCAGGAACAGGAACTCGTCGCGGGTGACGGCCTGCTTCAGCGGCGCACCGCGTTCCTTCCAGTCCGGGAACAGCTCGTTGAGCGCGCGCGGGTCCATGATCGCGCCGGACAGGATGTGCGCGCCCGGCTCGGAGCCTTTCTCCAGTACGCACACCGACAGCTCCTGGCCCTTCTCCACGGCCAGCTGGCGCAGGCGGATGGCGGTGGCCAGGCCGGCAGGGCCGGCGCCGACGATGACGACGTCAAATTCCATCGCTTCGCGCGGCGGCAGGGCGGTGTTGGCTTCAGTGTTCATGCAAGGGCTCTTGGGTAAAGGCCGGCGCGTTGAGGGCGACGACGGTTGCCTGGAACCGCCGCCTCAACGCGAGGCGGCGATGATCTGCGAAGGCGCAGCGTTCCAGATCAGCCCTGCGCGGTCGGCCAGGTGGGCGAACACGCGTTCCAGGTGCTTGATGCGGTGCGGCTGGCCCATCACCCACGGGTGGATGTTGAGCGCGAGCAGGCGACCCTGTCCGCTGCGCTGCGCTTCCTCCAGCAGGAAATCGCAGGCATCGACCATCTGGTCCGCATACTCGGCCTCGGCATGCAGATTTTCGCCGACGATGAAGCGATCTTCCAATTCCAGTGACAGCGGCAGGGCGGTGAGCGGGCCGTTGGCGGTCTGGAAGGGGTAGGGCAGCTCGTCGTTGATCCAGTCGCCAAACCACTGCAAACCGGCCTGTTGCAGCAGTTCCGGGGTGTTCTCGGACTGCGATCGGGCCGGTGACAGCCAGCCCTGGATGGGACTGTCCGAATACGGGGCCAGCGCGGCCAAACTGCGCTGGATGTATTCAGCTTCGCGCGCCGGGTCCAGCCCGCCGTAGTGCACGCTGTCCATGTTCCAGCCGTGCGCCACCAGCTCGGCGCTGCGCGCCTTGAGCCTCCGCAGCAGGGCCGGGTAGCGTTCGGCCAGTTCGCCGTTGACTGCGGTGCTGGCGCGCAGACCGTACTTTTCCAGCGCATCCAGTACGCGGAACACGCCCACCCGGTTGCCGTAGTCGCGCAGCGTGTAATGGCGCAGGTCCGGGTAGGGCATGACCATGGAACCGTGCGGCTTGAAGCCGTCACCCTTGGGATTGAGCGGGAAGTGTTCCAGGCTCAGGTTGATCCATACCGCCAGTGGCTTGTCGCCGGGCCAGCGCACGGCCGGGCGCTGGGCCAGCATCGACCAGCTGTAGCGGTCATGGTCCATGCCATGGCGCAGGTGCGGGTATTCCAGGAAGCTGCGATCCAGGCTCATGCCGCGTCCTCCGCGTTGATCGCCGCCATCGAGGCCAGCGCGTCGTCGTAGTGCTTGTCCAGGTAGTGCTGGGCGATCTCGCGGCCGGTGGCCTTCCATACCTTGTCGTGACTGCAGATGTAGTCCATGGCGTCGTGAAAGGCCGCCAGGCGGTGCGGGTGGCTGACCTGGTAGGCATGCAGTGGCACACACATCACCGTGCCGGAGTGCTCGCCCTCGGCATACAGGCGGTCGAAGGCGTCCTTGATCATCTGCCCGTAGCGGCGCGGCTCGATCTTGTTGGTGACGTAGACGATGGTGTCGTTGAGCTCCAGCGAGTACGGCACCGACACGAAGCGCTTGCCGGAGCGGGTCTTCACCGGCGTCGGCTGATCGTCGTGGAACAGGTCGCAGGTATACAGGCCGCCGGCTTCGGCAAACAGGTCGATGGTGGCGTCCGAATGCGACAGCGCCGGCGCCAGGTAGCCATCGCAGTGCTGGCCGGTGTGCTCGGCGATCAGCGCCATCGAGTGCGCGATCATCTCCCGCTCCTGTGCCTCGTCCAGGCCATAGGTGTAGCGGGTGTTGTAGATGCCGTGGCTGAAGAATTCCCAGTTGCGCTCGGCCGCCATCTGGATCACTTCCGGATGGTGCTTGAGCATGGCCGTGGACAGCGACACCGAGCCGCGCAGGCCGTACTGGTCCATCACCCGCATCATCCGCTGGTGGCCGACGCGGTTGCCGTAGTCGCGGGTGCCATAGCCCTGGATGTCGGGCAGCGGGCGCGGCCACGGCTTGCGTGCCGGGTTGGCCGGCGGCGCGTACTCGTAGAACTCGATGTTGGGCGCGATCCACAAGGCCACGCGGGCGCCGCCCGGCCATTCGATCTTCGGCCGGCTGTCATAGGGCCAGTAGTCGAACAGGCCCGGGTCGGATTTGCTCGCGGTGCTCATGCGCGCAGTGCCTGCAGCTGCGCGGCCACGTGATCCACCGATTCCACGTCACCGTACTTGAGCATGATGTCGCTGAGGTTGGCGAAGTGCGGGATCTCGTGCTTGTCGGCCACGCATTCTTCCGGAACGATGCTGCGGTAGCCGCGCGACAGGCTGTCGATCACGCAGGCGCGCACGCAGCCGGAGGTGGAGCCGCCGGTGATGATCAGCGTGTCGATCTTGTGGAAGGTCAGCAGCGACCACAGGTTGGTTTCGAAGAACGGGCTGGCCATGCGCTTGTGCATGACGATGTCGCCAGCCTGCACATCGGCGCGGGGGTCGAACTGGGCGCGCTCGGAGCCGTGCTTGATGTTCTGCAGCGAGTCCGGGGTATTGGTGCGGGTGCCCCAGGTGCCGGCATCCTCGCCCGATTCCAGGTAGGCCACATAGGTCCACACCACCGGCAGGCCGAGCGCGCGCACCTGCGCCGACAGCGCATTGATGTGCTCGATCTGGCGCGGGTCGGTCTCATAGGCGGTCTTGAACGCGGCCAGGTCGGTATAGGCGCGCTGCACATCGATGTTGACGATGGCCGGACGCGCGCCGAAGCCGAACTTGGCGCGGTTGGGGTTGGCCTTGACCTGCTCCCAGTACTGGCGGGCAGTGAGGTTGGACGTTTCCATCACGGGCATGGGGTCTCTCCGTTGCAGCAGTGGGGGTCAGGCCTTGGCGGCGCGCGTACGTTCGTCGCGCACCAGGGTGGCGGCCAGCAGGGCCAGCACGATCAGCCCGCAGATCAGGCTGAATGCGACGTGGTAGCTCTTGGTGAGGTCGAAGATCTTGGCCGTCACCCAGATGCCCAGGCCGGCGGTGGTGGCATCGAGCAGGGTGATGGTGCCGAGGATCTTGCCGGCCGCGCTGAGCCCGAAGGCGTTGACCGCCAGCAGCTGGATCATCGTGTACAGGCCACCCCAGCCCAGCCCGAACAGGGCCAGCGAATACCAGATCAGGTCAGCGCGCAGGGTCGCCAGGATGACCGCGCCGGCGGCCATGATTGCCAGGTTGACCAGGAACACGCGCTTGGGCGGCAGCACGTCGGCCAGGAAGCCGAATAGGAACTTGCCGACCATCGCCAGGCCGAACATCAGGCCCAGGCCATTGCCAGCGGTGGCCGGTTCAAAGCCCAGGTCGCGCATGTGCAGGAACAGGTTCGAGGCTACCGCCATGATCGAGAAGAAGGTCGTCATCGCCACGAAGGCAAGCACCCAGAAGGTGCGGGTGCGCATCGCCTGTTGGTAGCTCAGGTCCGGCAGCGAAGCGGCGGCCGGCTTGCCTGCTGCCGCCTTGGCGGCCAGCGTATCCGCGCCCCACGGCTGGATGCCGCCCGGGCGCGGGCTGCGCACGAACAGGAAGGCCAGGACCAGGAAGACCAGCGGGATGGCGGTCTCCCACAGCAGCGCAGCGCGCCAGTCCATGCTCTGCATCAAGTGCACGCCGAGCTTGGGGAACACCATGCCGCCGAGGCTGGTACCAACCAGGGCAATGCCAATCGCGGTGCCGCGATGGGTGGCAAACCATTGCGAGACGAAGATCACCGCGACGTTCAAGCCGGCGGCGACCAGCACCGCGGCAAAGCCGACGTGGATCCAGTACAGGTGGGCCAGCGTATGGATGTGCGCATAAGCCGCATACAGCGCCGCCAGCAGCGCGATACCCGCCAGCACCAGTTTGCGCGGACCGACCTTGTCGATCAGCGCGCCGAGGAACGGTGCCATCCAGCCGGCCAGCACCAGGGTGATCAGGTCGCGCAGCTTGAGCTCGCTGCGGGTCCAACCGAAGTCCTTGAGCAGGGATTCGTCAAAGGCGGTCAGGCCGGTCACGGTCAAGCCGTTGGAGACCAGCAACACCAACATTCCCACTACCGCCATCAACCACGGGTAATAACGCTTCATCAAAGCACCTCAATCGTTTGGGTTACGGCAGGTAGATACGCCGGTGGGGGATTTCCGCCGCCGGCGTTGACCGGGGACGAATGGCATGCCTACACTTTGTCCGGACAAAGTGTGCCACAGTCTTTTACCTGGGAGGAAGCCATGCAAACCGTGATCGTCCTGTTCAACCTCAAAGCCGGCGTCAGCCGTGAGGAATACGAGGCCTGGGCACGTGCCAGCGACCTGCCGGTGGTCAATGCGTTGCCGTCGGTGGAAAAGTTCGAGGTACTCAAGGCCAGCGGTCTGTTGATCGGTGAAGGCAGCTCCCCTTACGACTACATCGAGCTGATGCGCATCCCGGACATGGCGGCGTTCGGCGCTGACCTCGCTGATCCGGCCGTGCAGGCCGGTGCGGCGCAGTTCCAGCAATACGCTGACAATCCGTTGTTCATCCTCACTAGCGCGCTGTAAGCGCACAAGGAACATTGGTCATGGCTCGTTTCCCCGAATTGCAGGGCAAGGTCGCACTTATCACCGGCGCCGGTCGCCGCGCCGGGCTGGGCGAGGGCATTGCCCGCCGCCTGCTGCAGGAAGGCTGCAAGGTGGTGCTGACCGACATTGGCAAGGTGCGTGGCGCCGAAATGCCGGTCACCGCGGTCGGCACCGACGAGGAGATGGTGCAGGTGGCCGCCGAGCTGGCTGCCAGCACCGGCGGCGAATGCGTGGCGATGGCCCTGGACGTGCTGGAAGAGGCGCAGGTCGAGGCCGTGGTCAAGGCCACGGTGGAACGCTTCGGCCGCCTCGACATCCTGGTCAACAACGCCGGCATCGGCTATCTGATGAAGTCGCTGGTCGACATCGAGGCCAAGGAATGGGACGCGGTGCTGGGTGTGAACCTGCGCGGCGCCTTCCTGACCATCAAGCACGCTGGCCGGCAGATGATCGCCCAGGGCGGCGGCCGCATCGTCAACATCGCCTCGCAGGCGGCCAAGTCGGCGTTCCCGCACGCGGCAGCCTATTGCTCGTCCAAGCATGGCCTGGTCGGCCTGACCCGGGTGGCGTCGCTGGAACTGGCCGGGCAGGGCATCAACGTCAATGCGGTCTGCCCCAACCACGTCACCACCGGCCTGGGCGCGTGGCAGAACGAATACTTCGCCGAGAAGCAGGGCAAGAGCGTGGAGCAGTACCTGGCCGACATGCGTGCGCGCATCCCGGCAGGTCGCCCCGGCCTGGCCTCGGACACCGCGGCGGCAACGGCCTTCCTGTGTTCGGACGATGCGGTCTACATCACCGGTGAGGCGATCAATGTCTCCGGTGGTGAGGAAAACCATTGAGATAGGCGCTCTTCGCGATCCCCCAACAGATCGTCATTCCCGCGCAGGCGGGGTTTTCAACCGACGAATGTCGGGTCATCGCCCTGGCCTTTGACTTCCACGGCAAAGGCGAAAGGGCAGAGGCGAAGAGCGAAGAGCGATTCCCGCCTTTGCGGGAATGACGGCATAGAAAGCGGTAGCAAAACAGAAAAGCAGAAGCACAAGCAGCAAAGCAGAAGCAGCAAAGCAGAAGCAGCAAAGCACACCACCACGCACCCCCATAAACGTACCGAGATTGCCATGTCCAAACCCGTCTACCAGTGGCCCAACAACGCACGCCTGGCCTTGTCGGTGGTCGTCAACGTCGAAGAGCTGTCCGAGTACAACGTCGGCCAGGGTGACAAGATCACCGAGCCGGTGGACGAGCTGCATGTGACCCTGTCCAAGCCGGTGCGCAATTACGGCAACGAGTCCAATTACCGCTACGGCGTCAACGAAGGCCATGCGCGCGTGGCCGCGCTGCTGGACAGGTACAACGTCACCAGCACCTATACCGCTGCCGCGGTATCGCTGGAGCGCGCCCCGGAAATCGCCGACTACCTGCGTGGCAGCCGCCATGAGGTGTGCTCGCACGGCCACCGCTGGATCCACCAGTTCCGCTTCAACGAGGAACAGGAACGCCAGTTCATCCGCGATGCCGCCGACAGCATCGAGAAGACCACCGGCCTGCGTCCGGTCGGCTGGCTGTCGCGCTACCTGCATACCGCCTCCACCCGCCGCCTGCTGCAGGAAGAGGGCTTCCTGTACCACATGGACGACTACTCGGCCGATGCGCCGTTCTGGGGCGAGGTCGATGGCAGCGACAAGCCCATGATCGTGGTGCCGTACCAGCTCGATACCAACGACATGAAGATGTGGGTGGCGCCGTCCTACCTGCCCAAGGACTGGCTGGACTACGCCATCGACAGCTTCGACACGCTGTACGCCGAAGGCGAGCACAGCCCCAAAGTGATGTCGCTGGGCCTGCACCTGCGCATCATCGGCCGCCCGGGCCGCATCGGCGCGTTCGAGAAGTTCCTGCAGTACGTCGCGCAGAAGCCGGGCACCTGGTATGCCACCCGCCGGCAGATCGCCGAGCACTTCGCCAGCCAGGTGGGTGCGGCATGAGCGCAGCACTGAGCACGCCGCGCCGCTGCCTGCTGTTCGTGCCGGGCTCGCGCCCGGAGCGTTACGCCAAGGCCGTGGCCACCGGCGCCGACCAGGTCTGCATCGATCTGGAAGATGCGGTTGCGCCGGCTGACAAGGAAAGCGCACGCGCCTCGCTGTTCGCCTTCCTTGCCGCGCTGCCACAGACCCGCAGCGAGATCGGCCTGCGCATCAATCCGCTGTCCAGCGCGTTGGGCCAGGCGGATCTGCAGGCACTGGCCGCCTCCGGCCTGAAGCCGGCCTTCGTGATGCTGCCCAAGGTTGAAACCGTGGCCGAGCTGCAGCAGGCCGATGCCGCGCTGGCAGCCATCGATACCGTCTTCATCGCCCAGATCGAAACCCCGAAGGGACTGCTGGATGCACGCGCGCTGGCCACCGCCATCCCGCGCCTGCAGGCACTGATGTTTGGTGGCTTCGACTACATCGTTGCGTTGCGTGGCCGCGCCAGCTGGGAGAGCTTCTTCCATCCGCGCGTGCAGCTGGCAACGATTGCCGCCGAAGCCGGCGTCGGCTGCATGGACGTGCCCTACCTCGACATCAAGGACGAAGCCGGCCTGGTCGAGGAAACCGAGCGCGTGATCGATCTCGGCTTCACCGCCAAGGCCGCCATCCACCCGGCCCAGGTCGACCCCATCCAGAACGCCTATCTCCCCACCGCCGCCGAGTACGACCGCGCCCAGCGCGTGGTTGCCGCGCTGGCGGCCAGCGGCGGCGAGGCCATCCAGCTCGACGGCAAGCTGGTGGACCGTCCCATCGAAATCGCAGCCGAGCGTGCCATCGCGCTCGGTGCGCTCGGCGTCCGCGCCGGCTGAGCACACCGCTTCATTGAACGCCTGATCACACCCCTCTTTGACCAAGCTGCGCCCAGCGCCAGCCCAACCCGCACCAAAAGGACATTGTCATGGTTCAGAACGTCAAGCAGATCTCCGAGAACCGCTTCCGCGAAACCTTCGGCCGCTACTACGAAGAGTTCAATGTTGGCGACATCTACGAGCACCGTCCCGGCCGCTCCATCACCGAAACCGACAACACCTGGTTCACCCTGCTGACGATGAACACCCATCCGATGCACTTCGACAAGGAGTACGCCAAGGCCTCGGAGTTCGGCAAGGTGATCGTCTGCTCGCCGTTCACGGTGGCGCTGATGGTCGGCATGAGCGTCACCGACGTCAGCCAGAAGGCCGTGGCCAACCTGGGTTGGAGCGACATCAAGATGACCCACCCGCTGTTCGTCGGCGACACCCTGGTGGCCGAGTCCAAGGTGCTGGACAAGCGCGAATCCAAGTCGCGCCCGGGCGCCGGCATCGTCACCGTGCAGACCGACGGTTTCAACCAGGACGGCAAGCTGATCTGCAGCTTCAGCCGCACCATGCTGATCGCCAAGCGCGGCCACTCGGTGGAAGACAAGGTCAACTACTGAGGAGCCGATGATGAGCACCGAACTGGAACAACTGTGGGGCCCGGACGAAGAGCAGGCATTGCTCGACTCGATTGACAACTGGGTGGAGAAATCCGTCGCGCCCATCGCACAGGAGTACGACCAGGAAGACAAGTACCCGCATCACCTCGTTGAGGAGATGAAGGACCTGGGCCTGTTCGGTGCCACCATTTCGCCCGAATACGGCGGCCTGGGCCTGCCGGCGCGCATCTACGCCAAGATCGTGATCAAGGTATCGGCAGTGTGGATGGCGCCGACCGGCATCTTCAACTCGCACCTGATCATGGCCGCGGCCATCGAGCGTTGCGGTACCGAAGAACAGAAGCGCAAATACCTGCCGCGCATGGCCACCGGCGAGCTGCGTGGCTCGTTGGGCCTGACCGAGCCCAACGCCGGCACCGACCTGCAGGCGATCCGCAGTGTTGCCAAGCGCGAGGGTGACCATTACGTCATCAATGGCGCCAAGACCTGGATCACCAATTCCATGTATGGCGACATGGTGTTGCTGCTGGTCAAGACCGACCCGGAGGCGCAGCCGCGCCACAAGGGCATGACCATGTTCATCGCCGAGAAGGGCGAGGGCTTCATTGTCGCCAAGAAGCTGAAGAAGTCCGGCTATCGCGCCATCGACACCTGCGAGCTGGTGTTCCAGGACTACAAGGTATCGGCCGACTGCATGTTGGGTGGCGTTGAAGGCCAGGGCTTCCAGCACGCCGTGGGCGGCCTGGAGCTGGGCCGCATCAACGTGGCCGCGCGTGGCTGTGGCATTGCCGAAGGTGCGCTGCGCCTGTCGGTGCGTTATGCACAGGAGCGCATGACCTTTGGCAAGCCGATTGCCGAGCACCAGGCCATCCAGCTCAAGCTGGGCGAGATGGCGGCCAAGGTGGAGGCGTCCAAGCTGTTGATCGAGAGCGCCGCCAACGCCTACGACAAGGGTCTTCGCTGCGACATGGAAGCCGGCATGGCCAAGTACTTCGCCACCGAGACCGGTGCCTACTGTGCGCAGGAAGGCATGCGCATCTTTGGCGGCTACAGCTATTCGGTGGAATACGACATCGAGCGTTTCTACCGCGATGCCATGTTGATGTGCATTGGTGAAGGCACCAATGAAATGCAGCGCATCATCATCGCCAAGCAGCTGGTGGCAAGAAACAAGATCTAACGCTCAAAGCCCCTCTCCCTCCGGGAGAGGGGTTGGGGTGAGGCAAGCTCTACAAGCAGAGCAAGAAGTCTCAAAGCCCCTCTCCCGCCTGCGGGAGAGGGGTTGGGGTGAGGGGAAGCTTTACAGGCAGAGCAGGAAGTCTCAAAGCCCCTCTCCCGCTTGCGGGAGAGGGGTTGGGGTGAGGGGAAACTCTACAAGCAAAAGCTGCAGAGCTCCCCCTCATCCGCCCCCCGCCTTCGCGGGGGCAGGCTCTTCGGACACCTTCTCCCGCATGCGGGAGAAGGGACAAAGCAATAGCAATAGCAATAGCAATAGCAACAGCCAAAGCCAAAGCCAAAGCCAAAGCCAAAGCCAAAGCATCCCTTCACCGCGGTCCTCAACCGCCGCGGTGCTTTTTACAAACCAGAGGCCACACATGAAAGACCTTCCCCTGCAGGGACTACGCATCCTTGCCGTCGAACAATACGGTGCCGGCCCCTATGGTTCGATGCACCTGGCCGACCTCGGCGCCGAAGTCATCAAGATCGAATCCCCGCCGGGCGGCGATGTATCGCGCGCCACCGGCCCGTACTTCCTGGGCGAAGGCGACAGCCTGTTCTTCCAGACCTTCAACCTCAACAAGCGCTCGCTGCGGCTGGACCTGAAAGCCGCCGAAGGCCGCGAGGTGTTCGAGAAGCTCGTCGCCAGCGCCGATGCCGTGCTCAACAACCTGCGCGGTGACCAGCCCGGCAAACTCGGTCTGGACTACGCCACGCTCAGCAAGCTCAACCCGAAGATCGTCTGCGCCCACCTGTCCGCCTATGGCCGCGACAACGAGCGCGCCGCATGGCCGGGCTACGACTACCTGATGCAGGCCGAAGCCGGCTTCATGGCGCTCACCGGCGAGCCGGATGCGCCGCCGGCGCGCTTCGGCCTGTCCATGGTCGATTTCATGACCGGCACCACGATGTCGATGGGCCTGCTGGCCGCCATCATCGGCGCCATGCGTACCGGCCAGGGCCGCGATGTCGATGTCAGTCTGTTCGATGTGGCCCTGCACCAGCTCAGCTATCCGGCCACCTGGTATCTCAACGAAGGCCACCGCACTGAGCGCCTGTCGCGCAGCGCGCACCCGTCCACCGTGCCGTGCCAGGTCTATCGCACCGCCGACGGCTGGGTGATGGTGATGTGCATGCTGGAGAAGTTCTGGCAAATCTTCGTCGAAGGCATCGGCAACCCGGCCTGGGCCGCCGAGCCGCGCTTTGCCAACTTCGCCTCGCGTCGCGATGTGCGCGAGGAGCTGACCGTGCTGGTCGATGCCATCCTCAGCACCCAGCCGAGCGCGCACTGGACCCAGCTGTTCGCCGGACGCATTCCGATCGCGCCGGTGCTGGATATCGCCCAGGCACTGGACAACCCCTATGTGCGCGACGTCGACATGCTGCAGGATGTCGAGCATGCAAAGGGCACGCAGCGCCTGCTGCGCAACCCGATCAAGCTCGACGGCCAGCGCCTGAGCGGCGCCGCTTGCCCGCCGCTCAACGCCGATGCCGATGCGCTGCTGCGCGAGCTGGGCTACAACGATGCAGACCGCGCGCGCCTGCTGAGTGCGTGAGGCAACGGAGCCGATGATGAAGCTTGAAGGTGTACGCGTACTTGATCTGTCGCTGTTCCTGCCGGGGCCGCACCTGACCATGGTGATGGCCGACCACGGCGCCGACGTGATCAAGATCGAACCGCCCAGCGGCGAACCGGTACGCGAGGTCGGCCTGAAGCAGGCCCGGGCCAGCACCTGGTTCCGCAACACCCATCGCGGCAAACGCTGCATCGTGCTGGATCTGAAAAGCGCCGACGGCAAGGCGGCGTTCACCAAACTGGTGGCGTGGGCCGATGTGGTGGTGGAAGCGTTCCGCCCCGGCGTCGCCAAGCGCCTTGGCATCGACTACGCCAGCTGCAAGGCGATCAATCCCAAGCTGGTGTACTGCTCGATCAGTGCCTTCGGCCAGACCGGCCCCAAGGTCAATCGCCCCGCCCACGATCTGGCCATGCAGGCCGATACCGGCGTGGTCAGTTTGAATCGCGCGCCAGATGGCACCCCGGCCATGCCGCATATGCCGGTGGCCGACATGGCCGGCTCCTTGATGGCGCTGAACGGCATCCTGATGGCCTTGTTCCGCCGCGAGCGCACGGGCGAGGGCGACTACATCGATCTATCGATGCAGGACGCCTTGATGGCGTGGTTGCCGAACGTGCTGGGCCCGCCGTTCGCGCTGGGCCGCGATCCGGTGATCAAGGAAGAGCGCAGCTGGGGCGGCAATGCGCTGTACAAGCTCTACCGCTGTGCCGACGACCGTTGGATCGCGCTGGGCGGTGCCGAGCACAAGTTCGCCGAAAACCTGCTCAATGCGCTGGGCCGCGCCGACCTGATCCACCTCTGCCACCTGCCACCGGGCAGTGCCCAGGACCCGGTCAAGGACTTCCTGGCCGAAACCTTTTCCCGCCGCACCCTGGTGGAATGGACGTTGTTCCTGCACGACATCGACGTGTGCTGGGCGCCAGTCAAAACGCTGACCGAAGCCTTCAATGATCCGCATACGCGCGCGCGTGAGATGGTCTGGACCGATGCGCAGGGTGGTACCCACCTGGGCATACCGATCAAGTTCGCCAACGAGCCGGGGCGGATCAACCCGCAGCTGGATGACGTCGGTCAGTCCACCGCAGCCGTTCTGGCCGAACTAGGTCTCTAGCAAGCATAAAGGCGCTGCAAGAACCTTCTCCCTCCCTTGCGCGACGCGCAGGGGAGGGTTGGGGAGGGGCGCTTTTGATTCAAACCCCACCCAAAAAACTCAGGCGTCGCTGCCAATATCGCTGGTTTCATCGGTCACGCTGGCCGCATGGCGGCGGCGCTGCGCGATCTGCCGCGACTTGGCCTCGATGGCCTCGTTGTCGCGCTTGTTCTTGCGGTACAGCGCATAGCCGATCAAGCCCAGGCCAACGGCCGCAACGGCGACGGTAGCGGTGGGATTGCGCTTGGCGACGCGGGTGACGGCACGGCCACCGGTCTTCATCGCACCAATGGCGGCACCGGTCTTGAGCCATTCGGCGGCGCTGGAGCCACCGTGCTTGATGTTGCCACCGGCGCTGTTGACCAGTTCCAGTGCACGCTCCAGTGCCGGGCCGGTGATATCGCTGAACTTGCTCATGTGGGGACTCCATGTAGATGAGGGCCAGACCCTCATTCTTACCAGAGGGCCGTGTACGGGATGTTAGCCGGGAAGGGTTGAGCGTTGTTGTGGAAGGCTGAAGCTGAAGTAACGGCAACGGCAACGGCAACGGCAACGGCAACGACGGCAAGCGGCAAGCGGCAAGCGGCAAGCGGCAAGCGGCAAGCGGCAAAAGCTACTCCTCCCCAACCCTCCCCTGCGCTACGCGCAAGGGAGGGGGCCAAAGCAGTTGCGCTGCATCTGACAGGTTGCCAGGACCCACCCCCTCCCTTGCGCGCAGCGCAGGGGAGGGTTGGGGAGGGGTGCTTTTGTGTTTGCTCTCGCTCTCGCTTCTGCTTTTGCCAATCCCCAGTCACGTCCCCCGCGGCTTCGCTCTATGCGTGGCGGTAGCGCTCCACGGATCATCCGGCCACGGATGCCGCGGATAGCGCCCCTTCATTTCCTTCTTCACCTCGGCATAGGTGTTCTGCCAGAAGTTGCGCAGGTCACCGGTCACCTGCAGCGGCTTGCCGCCCGGTGACAGCAGATGCAACAACAGCGGCACACGCCCATCGGCAATGCGCGGGGTATCAGCCAGGCCAAACAGCTCCTGCAGCTTCACCGCCAGTACCGGTGGGCGCGGATTGACGCCGTCATCATCCAGCGCGTATTCGATGCGCCGTTCCATTCCAGAAGGCACGCTGATACGGGTCGGCGCATGACGATCCACCAGCTGCCGCTTGCTCCAGTCGATGCCGGACTTCAGTGCCTCGCCCAGCTCTTCCTCGGACAAGGCTTCCAGCCGCGTCTTGCCGTTGAATGCTGGCAGCAGCCAATCATCCAGTGTCTCAAGCAAGGCCGTGTCGGATAGATCGGGCAGCTCCAGTTCCGGCATCCACTTTCTGAGTCCCATCACCCGCCAGCGCCATTGCTGCAGGTTTTCGGTCCAGGGCAAAGCGTCCAGCCCCAGTTCGCGCACCGCATCGGTAAGCGCGCGTGCGGCGCGCGCCGGGTCCACCTGGCCGGCCGGGCGGCTGTCCAGCACGATGCGCTCGAAGCTGGATTCGCGACGTGCTTCCAATGCACGGTTGGTGCTGTTCCAGCGCACTACGTCCTGGGTCTTGAAGCGCTCGGGGAAGTCGCGGCGCAGGCGTTGTTCGTCCACCGGAGCCGCGCGCAGGATCAAGGCATCGCGCGGGTCATGGCGCAGTTCGCTGATCACCAGCCAGGGTTCGCCGCGCAGGTCGCTGTTGTCGAATTGGCGTGCGCTGCGGCCATTGGCCAGCTGGTAGCGCTGTGGATCGTTGGGGTGCTGGCTGGCAATGCGGTCGGGGAAGGCATGGGCGAGCAGGTCGCCGAGCTCATGCGCTTCGATATCGGCTGGCGGCGTCGCATCGCAACGCAGGCGCCGGCGCCATTGTTTGGCGGCGGCATCAATGGCGGCCAGTCCACCGCGGTTGGCGTCGTAAGGCGCACGGCCATTGCGGAAGGCTGCCAGTGCGCGCCAACGTGCGGCGAGTGCATCACCGCCCTGGCGCAATGGGTCACGGGCTTCCAACAGGGCGGCTATATCTGCCGCCAAGGCCTGCTCGCGCGGATTGCCGGCAGACAGCAGCATCGCCGCCATGCGCGGATGCGTGCCCATCGCCAGCATGCGTTTGCCCAATGCGGTGATGGTGTTGTCCGCACTCAAGGCGCCCAGCCGCTGAAGCAGTTCGCGCGCGGCCGAGAGTGCGCCGCTCGGCGGTGGATCGACGAAGCGCAGATCGTCGCTGCCCCAGGCCGCCAGTTCCAGCGCGAGCCCGGCCAGTTCCACCTGCGCCATTTCCGGGCGGCGCTGCGACTCCAGTCGCTGCGATTGCGGCCACAGCCGCCACGCCCAGCCGGCAGCCACACGACCGGCGCGGCCGGCGCGCTGGTCGGCCGAGGCCTGCGAGATGGTCACCGCATCCAGCCGCGAGAAACCGCTGTTGGGGTCGTAGCGCGGCTCGCGCGCCAGGCCGGCATCAATCACCACACGCACGCCGGGCAGGGTGACCGAGGATTCGGCCACGTTGGTGGCCAGCACCACACGGCGGCGGCCGTCGGGATCGGGCTGCAGCACGCGGGTCTGTTGTTCGATGGGCAGCTCGCCGTGGAGGGGGAGGACGTCATAGCCTTCTCCCGCCGGGAGAAGAGCCTGTCCCCGCGAAGGCGGGGATGGCCGAACGCCGGATGAGGGTGCGGGCGAAGCCTCCGGCAATGGGACAGAGCGGGTGGCTGCGCCACCTACCCTCTCCCCAACCCCTCCCCCTGAGGGGGAGGGGCTCAGAGCGGCCTGCACTCTGGCAATCTCGCGCTGCCCTGGCAGGAACACCAGCACGTCGCCGGGATGCTGGGCCACGGCCTGTTCCACTGCGCGGCGGGTCTGGGCTTCCAAGGCCTCATCACGCCGTGCCGGGAAGTGGCTGACGTCCACCGGGTAGCTGCGGCCTTCGCTGGACAGGCGCGGCGCGTCCAGGAACTGCGCCAGCCGCTCACCGTCCAGGGTGGCTGACATCACCACGATGCGTAGGTCATCGCGCAGCTGCGATTGCACGTCCAGCGCCAATGCCAGGCCGAGGTCGGCCGACAGGTGGCGTTCGTGGAATTCGTCGAACAGCACCGCACCCACACCTTCCAGCAGCGGGTCGTCCTGCAGCATGCGGGTCAGGATGCCTTCGGTGACCACCTCGATGCGGGTACGCGCCGAGACCTTGTTCTCGAAGCGGATGCGGTAGCCAACGGTCTCGCCGACGGGTTCGCCCAGCTGCCGGGCCATGAAGGTGGCAGCGCTGCGTGCCGCCACCCGGCGCGGCTCCAGCATGATGATCTTGTTGCCCTGCAGCCACGGCGCGTCCAGCAGCGCCAGCGGCACCTGGGTGGTCTTGCCGGCGCCGGGCGGCGCTTCCAGCACCAGCCGCGGCTGCGTGGCCAGCTGCCGGAGGATGTCGGGGAGCAGGGGAGTGATGGGGAATGCAGTTGCCATCGCTGCATTGTAGAAGCCGCGCGCCAGATGCGCCGCCGCAAACCCGTAGCCCGGGTAAGCGCAGCGCACCCGGGGCTCTTCGCGGAGTCATTGGGTACCTGTCTCTTATACACATCTACGAGCCCACGAGACTAAGGCGAATGTCGGATGCCCTCATCTGGATTAAAAAAA
>NZ_JBXFWM010000041.1:0-38993 GCF_056856655.1 Stenotrophomonas sp. STEN033 | reverse complement strand
AGCCCGCGGCGTGCCCCCCAAGCCGCGCAACGGCCGTACCCGGAAAAGCCCGGCCCGCGAATGGCTGGGCACTACCGGCACCAGCTGCCAATCCTGATCCGTCTTCATCCGCTTCCACCGATGGAGTGCCGGCATTCGCCTGCCAGCATTGATCGTGGCGTCAGTGGAGATGGAAATGGCCGTTCAACCGGGCACCAATCGCCCATCACGCCCCGAGGGAAGCATCGTGCTCGCCGGCAAGGCGACGGCCATTTGCTTCCTGGTCGGCATCTGCATGGCCATCCTGGCACCGGGTTTGCCCCCGGCGTCCCTGCGATGGCTGGCACTGCTGGCAGGAATGCTGCTCTGGTTGGCAACGCCGCGATGGCGCTGGCTGGGTGCAGTGCTGGCCGGGCTGGGCTGGACCTGCCTGCAGGCAGGCTGGAGCTTGGAGCAGCAGTTGCCTGTGGCCAGGGAGGCGCAGGAGCTGACACTGACAGGCGTTGTAAGCACGCTTCCTCAGCATGAGAGCCGACGCACGCGGTTCCAACTGCGCCTGGATACCCACGTGGATATCCCTGCGGACTTGCGCGGACGGCTGTTGCAGGTTTCCTGGTATGACCCGTTTGCTGCAACGGAACCCGGCCCGCGGATGCAACTGCGCGCGGGTGAACGTTGGCAGATGAATCTGCGCCTGCGCGCGCCGCGCGGGTTGGTCAATCCAGGTGGCTTCGATGCGGAGCGTTACGCACTGGCGCAGGGCATCGCCGCCAGCGGCATCGTCCGTCAATCGCCGCCGCCGTTGCGGGTGGGGGCGGCAGGTGGCCTGGCGGCTTGGCGTGAACGCATGGCCGCGCGGATAGTGGCACAGGTGCCGGCGGCATCGTCGCGTTATGTGCAGGCCTTGGCCTTGGGCGACACGCGTGGACTGGGCGAGGCTGACTGGCAGGTGCTGCGCGCGACCGGCTTGACCCATCTGATCGCGATCTCCGGCTTCCACGTTGGAATGGTCGCGCTGTGCGCCGCATGGCTGGTGGCCGGGCTTTGGCGCTTGCTGCCTTGGTGCGGGCGCTATTGCCCGCGTCCGCTGGCTGTCGCAATCGGTGCACTGTGCGGTGCCGGCGCATATGCGGCGGTGGCTGGCTTTGGATTGCCGACGGTGCGCACCGTGTTGATGGTTGCCGTGGTGATGCTGGCACGGCTCGGTCGCCGACCGGTCGACGTTGCCGGCGCCTTGGCCCTGGCGGCCTTGGTGGTGTTGTGGCTGGCGCCCTTGTCGGTGCTGACCGCTGGTTTCTGGCTCAGTTTTGCCGGGGTGGTGTGGCTGCTTTGGTGCCTGCCGGAGCGCGTCCACTGGCTGCGTGGTTTTCTGTCCGCACAGCGGGTGGCGACGTTGGGACTGTTGCCGCTGACTGTAATGCTGTTCGGGCAGGCCTCGGCGATCGGGCCACTGGCCAATTTGGTGGCGATCCCCTGGTGGAGCCTGGTCGTGGTGCCGTTGGCGCTGGTCGGCACTGGCCTGGAGGCGGCTGTTGCTGGTGCAGGTGGCATGGCCTGGCGCGCCTCGGCATGGTGTTTCGATCTGAGCTGGCCCTTGTTCCAGATGTTGGGCGACGCCCACTATTCATTGTGGTGGCTGCCTGAATCAAGGTGGTTTGCCTTGCCGCTGGCCTTGCTGGCGGCGGCATGGGCATTGCTGCCTGCCGGGGTCCCGGGCAAGGGCATGGCCTTGCTGTTGTGGTTGCCGCTGTGCCTGCCATGGCGTGACCGGCCCGGATCCGGTGAATTCGAGCTGGTTGCGCTGGACGTGGGACAGGGTCTGGCGGTGCTGTTGCGTACCCAGCATCACGCGCTGTTGTTTGATACCGGGCCGGCGGTGGCGGATGGTTTCGATGCGGGAGAGCGGGTGGTGGTCCCCGCGCTGCGTGCCTTGGGTGTTCGCCGTCTGGACCGACTGGTGGTCAGCCATGGTGATCACGACCATGCGGGTGGATCGGCGGCGGTCATCAACCTGCTGCCCCCGGCCAGTGTGTTGATGCCGCCTGGCCTGACGTTGGCGGCTGCGGGTGCGGCGGCGACCTGCGAGGCAGGCCAGGTCTGGCAATGGGACGGTGTGCGCTTCGAGTTTCTACACCCGCCGCCGGATTTCCCCTATCTCGGCAACGAGTCGAGTTGTGTGTTGCGGGTGCAGGGCCGCTACGGTGCGGCGTTGTTGAGCGGCGACATCGGCGAAGTGATAGAGCAGCGTCTGCTCAAACAGGTGCCGGCAAAGCTGAGCGCGGACGTGGTAGTGGTCGCCCACCATGGTAGCGGCGGTTCATCCAGCGCCGGCTTTGTCCGCGCCGCCGGCGCGCGTCTGGCATTGATCTCCAATGGCCACGGCAACCGCTTTGGCCACCCGCGCGGTGACGTAGTGGCGCGTTGGCAGCGTTCCGGGGCGGAAGTACTGGCTACCGCCGATAGCGGGATGCTGCAGGTCTGGCTGCACGAGGAGGGGGTGCAGCTGCGTGAGCGCAGAATCTGGCGTTCAAGGCTATGGGACGCCGCTGAGCGGGCGCGGTCGGCTGCTATCCTATCTGACATCGAATAGGCGGCCACGGTGCCGGAGGGTTGAAACGTGTGGGAATTGGTCAAGGCCGGCGGATGGCCGATGGTGCCGTTGCTGCTGTTGGGCGTGCTGGCATTGGCAATCGTCCTGGAGCGTTTCTGGAGCCTGCGCCGTAACGAGGTGCTGCCACCGGGGCTGGGTCAGGAGGTCCGCAACTGGGCCGCGCGCGGCAAGCTCGATGCCTCGCATATCGATTCCCTGCGCGCCAATTCGCCGCTCGGTGCCTTGCTGGCGGCGGCGCTCGAAGCACGCAACCGCCCGCGTGACCAGATCCGTGAACGGATCGAAGACACCGGTCGTCATCTGGTGCACCGGATGGGGCGCTTTCTCAATGCATTGGGCACCATTGCCTCGGCCGGTCCGTTGCTGGGCTTGCTGGGCACCGTGGTCGGCATGATCCAGATGTTCCTGGGCATCCTCGATCATGGCGTGGGCGATGTGGGCCAGCTGGCCGGCGGCATCGGCAAGGCGCTGGTGTGCACCGCGACCGGCATGATGGTCGCGATCCCGGCCTTGATGTTCCACCGCTACTTCCGTGGCCTGATTGATGGTTATGTGATCGAGATGGAGCAGGAAGCCAGCGCGTTGCTGGATGCGCTTGATGGTCGGCCGGCGGTGATGGCTGCCAGCAAGGCTGCCGCGCCGCGCCCGGCGGCAACCGAGAAGGCCTGAGCCCATGCGGATTGGTAGCAATCGTACGCAGGATGAGCCGCATATCGATCTGGTGCCCCTGATCGATGTGATCCTGGTGCTGATCATCTTCTTCGTGGTGACCACCACCTTTGATGCGCGTTCGACGCTGCAGGTGCAGTTACCCACGGCCAGTGACCAGAAGACCAGTGCGCCGCAGAGCGCCTTGAGCGTGTTGGTCAATGCCGACGGTCGTTACTTCGTCAATGACCAGGAAGTCCTGCGCACCGATATCGAGTCGCTCAAGCAGATCATCGCGCAGCTGGCCGGCGCGGATCGCGAGCAGACCGTGCTGCTGCGTGCGGATGCGCGGACGCCTTATCAGGCGGTCGTGACCGCACAGGATGCCTTGGGTCAGTTGGGGTTCCGGCGGATAGCGATTGCCACCGCACCGGAAGCCAAGCAATGAGTGACAACGCGTCGCCCTGGCAGGTCTACAAGCGTTTGCTCGGCTTTGCCAAGCCGTATCGACCGCTGCTGTTGATGGCCGGGCTGGGCATGCTGATCGAGGCGGCTGCGGGCAGCGGTTTCCTTGTGCTGATGAGCCCGATCACCAACAGTCTGGTGAATCCGCAGGACATCAACCAGTGGATGCCGTTGGCCGTCATTGGCTTGTTCCTGTTGCGAGGCGTGGCCGGCTATCTGACCGATATCGGCATGGGCAAGGCGGCACGCAGCATCGCGCGCGATTTCCGGGTGCTGGTGCTGGGCAAGTATCTGCGCTTGCCCGGTCAGCGCTTCGATGCCGAACCGGTGCCGTCGATGCTGGTGCGGCTGGGTTCGGACAGCGATCAGGTCGCGCAGGCTGCGATTGATGCGATGAAGGTTGTATTGCAGCAATCGCTGCAGGCGCTTGGGTCGCTGGCGGTGATGTTGTACTACAGCTGGCAGGTGACGCTCGCGATCTTCGTGCTGGCGCCGCCGTTGGCATGGGTGATGAACAAGGTGGCCAAACGCTACCGGCGCATCAGCCATCGCATCCAGGAAAGTGGGGCGGACCTGCTGCAGGCGGCGGACCAGGCCCTGTCCAGCCAGCAGGAAGTGAAGATCTACGGTGCGCAGCCGGCCGAGTTGGAGCGCTATACCGGGTTGGCCAATACCAATCTGCGCCTGGCGATGAAGGTTGAGGCAACGCGCAGCATTTCCTCGAGCATGGTGCAGCTGATCGGTGCGGTAGGCCTGGCTGCACTGCTTTTGATCGCCGGGCATGAGGCGGCTGCCGGGCGGCTGACGGTGGGTGATTTCGTCGGCCTGCTGATGGCGATGCTGGCGATCATTCCCGCACTGAAGCAGCTGACCAACGTGCAGAACATGACCCAGCGCGGCATCGCCTCGGCGCAGCGGCTGTTCCATGTCCTGGATGCGCAGGACGAAGTGGATAGCGGCAACCTGCCGCTGCAGCGCGCCAATGGCCTGCTGGAGTTCCGTAACGTCACTGCGCGTTATGCGGGGCAGGCCAAGCCTGCACTGGAAGACATCAGCTTCATCGCACGACCGGGCACGGTAACCGCCATCGTTGGCCGTTCCGGCAGTGGCAAGTCGACCTTGATCAAGCTGATCCCGCGTTTCTATGAAATCGAGGCTGGGCAGATCCTGCTCGATGGGCATCCGTTGCAGGACTACAGGCTGGCCGATCTGCGTCGCCAGATCGCTTTGGTGGGCCAGCAGGTCACCCTGTTCAATGGCAGCATTGCCGAGAACGTTGCCTATGGTGAATTGCAGGAGCGTGGCCAGGCACAGTTGCAGAAGGCGATCGAGGGAGCCAATGCCAGCGAATTCGTCGAGCAGCTGCCGCAGGGTGTGGATGCGCCGGTGGGGGCCAAGGGCGGCCGCCTGTCCGGCGGTCAACGTCAGCGTCTGGCGATTGCGCGCGCAATGCTCAAGGACGCACCCATCCTGATCCTGGACGAGGCCACTGCCGCGCTGGACAACGAGTCCGAGCGGCTGGTGCAGGACGCGCTGCAGAAACTGATGCCCGACCGCACCACGCTGGTCATCGCCCATCGCCTGTCCACCATCGAGCACGCCGACCAGGTGCTGGTGATGGACCAGGGGCGCATCGTCGAGCGGGGTACCCATGCCGAATTGTTGGCCTTGGGCGGTTTGTACGAACACCTGCATAGCATGCAGTTCCGCGACAGGCAGGAATGATGGCCAAGCAAGGACCGCAAACGCCGGCCTATTGGTATGGCGATGCGCCGGTGCCGTTGCCGGCCCGGTTGTTGGCGCCCCTGTATGGCGCGGTGACCGGTCTGCGCCGCAGCCTGTACCGACGCGGCTGGCTGCGCGCCGGGCAGGTGCCGGTGCCGGTGATCGTGGTCGGCAATATCACCGCCGGTGGTACCGGCAAGACGCCCTTGACCATCGAACTGGTCAATCGTCTGCGTGAAGCGGGCTGGAAGCCTGGTGTTGCCAGCCGCGGTTATGGCCGCGATGAGGCCGATACGGCGCGCTGGGTCACTGCCGATATGGACGTGCGTCTGGGCGGCGATGAGCCGGTGCTGATCGCCTGGAAGACCGGCGTTCCGGTACGGGTGGACAAGGATCGGGTTGCGGCCGCCAAGGCCTTGCTGGAGGCCGGCTGCGACGTGGTGGTCTGCGATGACGGCCTGCAGCATTACCGTTTGGCCCGCGATATCGAGATCGAAGTCGTCGACGCGGTGCGTCGTTATGGCAACGGCAAGCTGTTGCCGGCCGGACCCTTGCGTGAACCCGCATCGCGCGCGGCGCATTGCGATTTCCGCGTGGTCAATCTGGGGCAGGTCAGCGATACGCATGCGGCGTTGGCCGACTCGGGCTTTGGCGAGTGGGCAATGCGCTTGTCGATCGATGTGGCGCGGCCGTTGAAAGGTGGTCGCGACAAGGCACTGAGGGCGTTCGCCGGGCAGCGCGTGCATGCGGTGGCTGGCATCGCCAACCCGCAGCGGTTCTTCCAGATGCTGCGCAGTCGCGATATCGGCGTCGTACCGCATGCCTTTGCCGATCATCATCGCTACACGGCGGAAGACCTGTCCTTCGGCAGCGAGTTGCCGGTATTGATGACTGAGAAAGACGCAGTCAAATGCCAGGGCTTCGCCACGGCATGGCACTACGCGGTACCGTTGCAGGCAGAATTGCCGGCGGCGTTCTGGGTGGCATTGCTCGACCGCTTGGGCAAGCTTGCCCGCGGCTGAGGCAGGCCGTTGTCGGTGTGTTGGAAGGAGTTGAAATGAGCGTTGTTCCTGAATTCGTGGTGGCCATTCCGGCGCGCTATGCCTCCACCCGTTTGCCCGGCAAACCCCTGGCGCTGATCGGCGGCGAGCCGATGGTGCTGCATGTGGCGCGCCGTGCGCTGGCGGCGGGCGCGCGCGAAGTCTGGGTGGCCACTGATGATGCGCGTATCGCGCAGGCGGTGGCGGGGCTGCCCGGTATTCATGTTGCGATGACTGACCCGGCACATGCTTCCGGTACTGACCGCCTTGCCGAGTGCGCGCGGCAGGCCGGCTGGGCCGACGATGTGATCGTGGTGAACCTGCAGGGTGATGAGCCGTTCGCCCCGGCGGCGGGAATCCAGGCGGTGGCGGCGATTCTTGCCGACAGCGGTGCGCCGATGTCGACGTTGGCGACCCGGGTGGAAGACGCCCCGACCCTGTTTGATCCCAACGTGGTCAAACTGGTGCGCACCACGCAGGGCGATGCCTTGTATTTCAGTCGTGCGCCGATTCCGTGGCATCGTGACGGTTTCGCCCACAGCCGCGACGTATTGCCCCCCGGCCAGTGGCTGCGGCATATCGGTATCTACGGTTACAGGGCTGGCTTCCTGCAGCAGTTCGCAGGGATGCCTCCCGGTCATCTGGAACAGCTCGAATCGCTGGAGCAACTGCGAGTGCTCGAGGCTGGCTTCCGTATTGCCGTGGGCCTGTCTCCCGCACCGTTCCCGCCGGGGATCGATACCCCGGAAGACCTGCAGCGCGCTGATGCGCAGGCGAGGGCAGGGCAGTGAAGTTGCTGGTGGTCTGCCTGGGCAATATCTGCCGGTCGCCGATGGGTGAAGGGATCTTGCATGCGCGGATTGCCGAGGCAGGTCTGGACAGCTGGGTGCAGGTTGATTCGGCCGGGACCTCGGGCCATTGGCATGCAGGACGCGGTCCGGATCCACGGGCCGTTGCCTGTGCCCGCGGCCATGGTGTGGATATCTCGGCGCAGCGTGCCCGCCAGTTGCTGGCCGAGGATTTCGAGGAATACGACCTGATCCTGTGCGCTGACGACGACAATCTGCGCGATGCCCGGGCGTTGGCGCCTGCCGGACTGGAAGCGCGCGCGGTGCTGTGGTTGCCGTGGGCAGGCATCGATGGGGCGGATGGGGTGCCGGATCCCTATTACGGTGATGTGAGAGATTTCGAAACCAGCTGGGCATTGCTCGATGCTGCGGCCCAGGTCACGGTGCGCCGCCTGTCGCGGCGCGACGACTCCGGCATAATCCCTGCATGAACGAAAACCGCGTAACGGAACTGCCCACGTCCGCTATCTGGCTCAATGCAGCGCCTGCGACCTTGCAGGACATGCGTGGTCGCCCGCTGGTACTGGCCTTCGTCAACGGCGCCTCTGTGTGGTGCATGCAGCGGCTGGCCGAAGTCATGCGCTGGCAGGCGCGCAATCCTGGCCGGGTGCAGTTGCTGGTGGTGCAGGTGCCGCGGTTCGAATTCGAACGCGAACCGCAGCATGCGTTGAAGTTGCTGCGTAGGCAGGGCGTCAACGCGCCCATCGTGCTCGATGCGCAGTGGGATGCCTGGCGACGGTTCGATGTGCAGTCTTGGCCAACCCTGCTGTTGCTCGACGCCTATGGGCAGGAACAGGAGCGCCTGGTCGGCTCGAGCGGCGATCTGGAACGGGCCTTGAACAACCTGGGCGAAGGCCAGATGCGGCCGCTCGATGACGATGCCTATGGCATCCGCGAGATCAACGCCGAGCCGCGCCTGCCGCTGCTGTTCCCGGGCGGGCTGGTGGCCACGGCCGATCGTCTTTATGTGGCTGATACCGGTCACCATCGGGTGCTGGAGTGCAATCATGCCGGCCGGGTGTTGCGTCAGTTTGGGCTGGGCAGTGCCGACCTGATCAACGGTGGCGTCGGTGAGGCGGCCTTCAATCGACCGCAGGGCCTGGCCTTGGTGCGCGAGATCCTGTACGTGGCCGATACCGGCAACCATGCCTTGCGCAGTATCAACCTGATCAGTGGCCAGGTGGACACCTTGTGCGGTACCGGCCGTGCCGGTGATCCGCGCGCCGGTGTGCTGGCCCAGCCCTGGGACAGTCCGCTCAATCATCCGGCAGCGGTGGCGGTGGCGGACAACCAGGTCCATATCGCGATGGCGGGTGACAACCATATCTGGAGCTACGACCTGGGCACCCGTGAGCTGCGCTGGCGGGCCGGTGCCGGCGCGGTGGAAGTGCGCGATGGCAGCGGTCATCTGGCTGCGTTCGCGCAGCCCAGCAGCCTGGTCGCGGTGCAGCAGACCTTGTATGTCTGCGACGCGCTCGGCTCGGCAATCCGTTCCGTGCAGTTGCGCGGTGACCTGGTGCAGACCCTGGTCGGGCAGGGGCCGTGGGAGTCGGGCAATGTTGATGGCCCGCGCCTGCGTGCACGCCTGCAGTACCCGTTGGCATTGGCAATGGGGCCGGATTCGCCGCTGCTGTGGATTGCCGATGCCGGCAATGGTTCGCTGCGTACCCTGCGCCTGGGCGGCGGTGACCTGTCCACCGTCAACCTGCCGCGTCGCCTGCATGGCCCGGCCGCGCTGGCGGTGGCCGCCGGGGCGATCTGGATTGCCGAGGCCGACGCGCATGCGGTGCTGCGTTTTGATCCACTCAGCGGTGAACTGAGTGAAGTGCCGATTGAAGGATGACCGACGTCGTTGCCAATGAATTCGATGGCAAGGCCTTCGCGGCGGCGCTGAGTACCGCGCCTGGTGTGTACCGGATGTACGCTGCCGACGACACCTTGCTGTACGTGGGCAAGGCCGGCGCGCTGCGCAAGCGCGTAGGCAGCTATTTCAACGGCTCGCCGAAGAGCCGGCGCATCATGATGATGCTGTCGCAGGTGGCGCGGATGGATGTCACCGTGACCCGCACCGAGGCTGAAGCACTGCTGCTGGAAAACCAGCTGATCAAGTCGCTGAACCCGCGTTACAACGTGTCGTTGCGTGATGACAAAACCTATCCGCAGGTGTTGCTGACCCGTGAGCAATGGCCACGGATCGCCCTGCATCGCGGTCCGCGTGCGGTGCCCGGGCGCTATTACGGGCCGTATCCGGGCGTCGGCGCGGTGCGTGAAACGCTGAACCTGATGCACAAGCTGTTCAAGTTGCGCAGCTGCGAAGACAGCGTGTTCCGCAACCGCTCGCGGCCCTGCCTGCAGTACCAGATTGGTCGTTGCAGCGCTCCCTGCGTGGAACTGGTGCCACAGGCCGAGTACGACGAATCGGTGCGGCGTGCGGCGATGTTCCTGGAGGGCAAGAGTGACCAGCTCGCCGACGAATTGATGCAGGCCATGCAGCAGGCCAGCGATACGCTGGAGTTCGAGCGTGCCGCGCGGCTGCGTGATCTGGTCGCTTCGTTGCGCAGCATGCAGAACCGCCAGTATGTCGATGGCCGCGCCGCCGATCTGGACGTGCTGGCCTGCGCAACCCAGGGCGCCAGTGCCTGCGTGATGCTGCTGGCCTTCCGTGATGGCCGCAATCTCGGCACGCGCGCGTTCTTCCCGCGCACCAACGGCGAGGACAGTGCCGAAGAGGTGCTGGCCGCGTTTGTCTCGCAGTACTACGTCGAACATGAGCCGCCGGCTGAAGTGCTGCTGGATCGGCAGATTCCAGATGCGGAGATGATCGAGGCCGCGCTCAGTGCGTCGGCCGAGCGCAAGGTTGCCTTGAAGTGGAACGTGCGCGGCGAGCGCGCGGGCTACGTCGAGCTGGCCAGTCGCAACGCGCAGATCACCCTGGTCGCCGAGATGGACAGCGCGGGCGCGCAGCAGGCGCGCAGCGAAGCCGTGCGCGAGATGCTGGGGCTGGCCGAGCCGGTCAAGCGCGTGGAGTGCTTTGATATCAGTCACACCATGGGCGAGGCCACCGTTGCCTCCTGCGTGGTCTTCGATGCTGCGGGCCCGGTACGTGCGCAGTACCGGCGCTACAACATCAGCGGCATCGAGCCGGGCGACGATTACGCCGCCATGCGCCAGGCCATCGATCGGCGTTTCCGTCGCGCGGTGGAGGAGGGTGGCGTACTGCCTGACGTGTTGCTGATCGACGGCGGTGCTGGACAGTTGGCGCAGGCACAGGCAGCGCTGGCCGATCTGGGTGTGGAAGGGGTGATGCTGGTGGGTGTGGCCAAGGGAGTTGAACGCCGCGCTGGTCACGAAGCGCTGGTATTGCCCGATGGCCGCGAGCTGCGCCCGGGCGCGGCGTCACCGGCCCTGCAGTTCATCCAGCAGGTGCGCGACGAGGCCCATCGCTTTGCCATCACCGGCCATCGTGGGCGTCGCCAGAAGGCGCGCATGACCAGCAAACTCGAGGATATTCCAGGTATCGGTCCGCGTCGGCGTGCGAGCCTGCTCAAGCATTTCGGCGGCATTGCCGGCCTGAAAGCGGCGGGCGAGGCCGAAATTGCCCGCGTTGAAGGCATCAATGCCGCCCTGGCTGCGCGTATCTACGCTAACCTTCATGGTCTGTCGGTACCCGATCCGGCAGCGGAGTAACGTTGTAATGAAATTGACCATCCCCACCTGGCTGACCCTGCTGCGGATCCTGATGATCCCGGTACTGGTACTGGTGTTCTATCTGCCCTATGCCTGGACCAACTTCGCCTCGGCGGCGATTTTCGGCCTGGCGGCGATCACCGATTGGCTGGATGGTTGGGTGGCGCGGCGTTACCAGCAGCATTCGGCATTTGGTGCCTTCCTTGACCCGGTGGCGGACAAGTTGATGGTGGCGGTGGCCTTGTTCCTGATCGTGCAGGGGCACCCGACGCCGTGGATGGCGTTCTGGGCGGCGGTGATCGTCGGTCGGGAGATCGCGGTATCTGCCCTGCGCGAATGGATGGCTGAAATCGGCCAGCGCGCCAAGGTGCGGGTAGCGATGATCGGCAAGGTCAAGACCACCGCGCAGATGGTGGCGCTGCTCTGCCTGCTGTATTCGGTGTCACCCAATACCTCTTACAAAACCATCTGGATGGGCGAGCCGGTTTTCCATATCGGTGACTGGATGCTGGCCATCGCCGCTTTGCTGACTCTGGTGTCTGCATTGCAATACCTGCGTGCGGCCTGGCCGAGCCTGCGTGAAGACGAAAAGGCCGCCCGAAATGGTGCAGTCAAAAAGTAAACGGGCTGTTGACACTGCGCCCAATGCATGTAGAATTTCGCCTCCCAAGCGGGAATAGCTCAGTTGGTAGAGCGCAACCTTGCCAAGGTTGAGGTCGCGAGTTCGAGTCTCGTTTCCCGCTCCAGTTTCAAACATCGCACTGTGCGAATGCATGGTTTGATGCGTAAATTGATGTAGCAAGCCTGCGGGAATAGCTCAGTTGGTAGAGCGCAACCTTGCCAAGGTTGAGGTCGCGAGTTCGAGTCTCGTTTCCCGCTCCAGTCTTGCAATACATCTCGAATGTTGGCGCTCTGTTTCGCAGATGCTGCATTCAATCCGCGGGAATAGCTCAGTTGGTAGAGCGCAACCTTGCCAAGGTTGAGGTCGCGAGTTCGAGTCTCGTTTCCCGCTCCAGATAGTGACCAGCAGATTCCATGTGATATCTGCAGGTAAAGAAAAGCCCCTGACGGGGCTTTTTTGTTGTCCGCGATTTACCTCCAGCCAACTGCTGCCGACATCGGCAGCAGTTGACGATGCGTGACGCTGCTCAGCGCGCGCCGTGCGCTGCAGGTTCCGCAGTGGGGGTGTGGGCCGCTGCACTCCATGCACGCAGCCCGATCACGGCAAGACCGAGGAAGAACACGTACAGCGCCGCGGTCACATGCAGTGACTTGAACAGATACGCGCCCACGTACACCACGTCGACCACGATCCACAGCCACCAGGTGGCGGTGTGGCGGCGTGCTTGCCACCACTGTGCGACCAGGCTCAAGCCGGTGAGTATCGCGTCCAGCCACGGCAGTGAGGCATCGGTGAGGCTGTGCATGCCGGCACCAAGCGCGATGCCGCCAAGCAAACCGATGCCCAGGTCACGCAGCATCTTGCTGCGTGACAGGGGCACGATGCGCACGCTGCCTTCGTCGGCGTTGTGACGCCGCCAGTTGATCCAGCCGTAGACCAGGAAGACGGCAAAGGCGAGCTGCAGCAGAGTGTCCGAATACAGCTTGGCTTCGGCGAATACCAGTGCATACAGCGCCACCGACAACAGGCCGACCGGCCAGGCGACCATCCGCCGTTGCGCCATCAGCCAGACGCCGAGGATGCTGCATAGCGCGGCCGACCATTCGAGCGCGGCGCTGCTCACAGCGCGACGCTCACCGATACGCGTGCCTGTCGCGGTGCGCCCGGGAACAGGTAGTAGTCCCCCAGGCTGCTGCCGGTGTCGCGCCAGTAGAAGCGGTTGAACAGATTGTCCACCGACAGGTTCCAGCTCACTGCGTGGCCTTGCAGCTGGTGCTTGAAGCGCAGGCCAGCGTCGAACAGGTTGTAGCTCGGTGCGCGTACCGCGCCATCAGCGCGCGCGGTATTCGCCGATGCGTAGCGCCAGCCGCCGGTCAGGTCCAGCCCTTCAACGAAGGGCAGTGCATAGCTCAGGTGCACGCTGGTCCGCAGCTTGGGGACGTTGACCAGTTGGTGGCCTTCGTAGTCCGGCGTGCCGGTGTCGCGCGCACGTGCCTGCAATAGGCTGGCGCTGGCGACAACCTGCAATGCATCGGTGAGCTGGCCGTTGGCCGTCAGTTCCAGGCCGATGTGGGCCTGCTTGCCTTGCTCGACGAAGGTGTAGCCGACATCGCTGTCGTCGGGCTTTGCGTACTGGTAGGGCTGGGTGGTGCGGAACAGTGCTGCGCCCAGCGTCAGCTGCTCGGTGCTGGAATACTTCACGCCGATTTCGAGTTGTCGCGACTGCACTGCCGGCAGGAAGGTATCGGCGTTGGCGGTCCAGAACGGTGCTTCCTGGCCCAGCGAGATGCCTTCGACATAGCTGGCATAGGCATTGATGCTGTCGCTGGCCTTCCACATCACCGCGGTCTGCGGTAGAAAGCGCGACAGGCGGCTGCGACGTTGCGGGTTGCCGCGCTTGTCGTAGGCGCGTTCGTCCAGGCGCACGAAGCGGCCGCCGGCCAGCCATTGCCAGTCTTCATTGAGCTGGATGCGATCCAGTGCGAAGACGGCGGTCTGGCGGCTGTCGAGGCGGCGTGCGGAGGCGCCGGGCATCAGTGGCGAAGGCTCGAATACGGGCAACTGTTGGTCGTGGATGTTGACCGTGCCGACGTACTCGTTGACGTTGCGGCGCTTGTCCACGGTGCGGCGGAACTGGTCGGCACCCACGGTCAGCTGATGGCTGATGCTGCCGGTGTCGAAGCTGCCGCGCAGCTCGGCGCGCAGCTCCTGGTTGCGACGGGTATCGTCCGGGCTGCGGTAGTCGTAGATGTCGTAATCGCCATTGGGGGCGAAGTAATTGCCCGGCACGCTGCCATCGGCACATTCTGCGGCGTAATAGCAGCCATAGGCGAAGGCGACGTTGTCATCGATCACCGTGCGGCTGTGGCTGACGGCAACGCGGGATTGCCAATCGGCGCTGAAGTCGTAGGTGTGCAGCGCAGTGATATTGGTGCTGGCAATGCCTACCGGCTGCTGCCACGGCTGGTAACCGAGCAGGTGCTCGCGGTCCACGCCGGTCGGCAGTTTGCTCGCGCCCAGCAACTGGTAGCCGGAGGCTGAGCGCTGCGCGCTGGTCTGGTAGTTGGCATCCACTTCAAGCTTGCCGCGCTCGCCGATCAGCCAGTCGGTCGCCAGCGAATAGAAATTGCGGCGGCCATCGGCATGTTCGATATAGGACGCGCTGTCGTCCCAGGCGGCGTTGAAGCGCAGGCCGATGCGCGGGGTCAGCCAATGGCCGACGTCGATGGCGGCGTAGCGTGAGCCTTCGTTGTCGGTGCCCAGGGTGACGGTGCGTACTTCGGCCGGCCGCTTGCCGACGTAGTTGATGATGCCGCCCGGCGCCATCACCCCGGCCGCCAGGCCAGCTTCGCCCTTGAGCACTTCCACCGACTGCAGGTTCTCCAGCGCCAGCCGCTGTTCGCCGGCAATCGACATGCCGTTGAAACGATAGCCGGTGGCGGTATCCAGTGCGAAGCCGCGGATGGCGACGTTCTGGTAATAGCCGACCGGTGCATAGGCATCGCCCAGCGAAGCGTCATTGCTGGCCAGTTCGGACAGCGAGCGCACCTGCTGATGATCGAGGAAGTCGCGGTCCAGCACGTTCATTGATGCCGGGGTGCTTTTCCAGTCGCCGCTGCCAAAGCTGTTGACGCGGGCGTTGTCCGCTTCCGGCTGACGGGCCTGCACGCGTACGGCGGCCAGTTCGGTCGGCGAGTGTTCGACAGCCGCATCGAGGCCGGTGTCGCTGGCGTACAGCGGCAGGGTGGTGCTCAGGGCGAGGGACAACAGCGTGGGGCGCAGGCAGCGGTTCATTCGATTCGTCTTCAGGGAACAAGGGAGACGAAGCGAAGGCGCGCATGCGCAGCGCCAATGACGGCGCTACGGCTGCTGCTCAAAGCTCCCTACGCCGGTGCAAACCGGATCAGGTTCCAAGGGACTCTCTCAGCCTGGCAAATCCAGGCACCCCCGCTTCAGGCCGCCATTTCACTACAAATGCGAATGATTTGCGAGTCGGGCCGCTTCAGGCGGCGGCGTGCAGGGCCTGCAGCAAGGCTCGGCCGTGGTGACTGGCGAACCATTCGGGGTGGCCGAGCATGAATGGCTGCCAGGCGACATCGGCATTGGCGGTGGAACCGGTGATGCCTTCGAAATACTCCACTTCGGACAGTGCAAAGTCGAAATGCACCATTGGCAGCAGATCGGCAAGCAGGTGGACCCGCTCGGCCGACAATGGCAGTACTTCGCGGTAGCCGTCGAGCAGGGCCAGTGCGATATCGGTACGTACCGCTTCGGCGCCGCGCTCCAGTTCCAGCCAGGCCACCGCATTGCGTTCGATGGCGGTGGCCAGGTCGAACAGGGCGCTGGTGGGGGAGGCCAGGCCGAAATCGAGCACGGCGCTGACCTGCATCGCGTTGTCGTCATGGCCCCACAGCAGGTTGGAGACATGCCAGTCGTTGTGCGCCCACAGCGGCGGTTCGGCCTGCAGGCGCGCGGATAGTCCGGTATGCCAGGGCAGGACGCTGCGCTGCAGTTGCTGCTCCCACGGGATGCGGGCCAGGTAGCGCGCCAAGCCGGGGCGATTGTCCAGGTCGGCCTTGAGTGCAGAGATCGGGTCTTCGGCCCTGATCAGCTCATCGCGGGCGACCAAAAGGTGGGTGCTGCGCTGGGGCGCGTGATAACCGGCCGAAGCGCGATGCAGGGTGGCCAGCATGCGGCCGGCGGCGCGTGCGCGTTCGCGCTCGGTCAGCAACGTCCACGACGGGGCGTCGCGGTACAGGTCCTGGCCAGTGGCGACGGCGTGCAGTTCGTAGGTCCAGTCGCCATGTTCGATGGCGGTTGCGCCGTGCTGGTTGCGCAGGAGTTCGGCAACCGGAACCCCTGCATTGGCGAGGTGGGTGATGAACCGGTGCTCCTCCTGCAGACAGGCGGCTGTACGGACCAAGCGATGATGCCGTTTGATGAAGACCTTGCCGTACGGGCCGGAGGCAATCGCGGCGGCCGACATCGGTCGCGGACTATGCCAAAGCAGGGCGCTGCCGGCATCCAGCTGCGGGTAATGATCACATAGCCAAGCCAGTTCAGCCGCATCGATGACGGGCCAGTCAGCGGCCACTTCATCATTGTTGAGGCCTTGCACGCGGTGTGATTGCTGGGTCATCGGAACAGGCTGGAGCAGGTGATGCGGCGGAGGCGCGATGGTACGCCAGCCCCGCCCAAGCTGCAGGCAGCACGCACATGTAGTGCCGAGCGATGCTCGGCAAGAGCTTTACCAGCGTAAAGCTCCCCTCACCCCAACCCCTCTCCCGCAAGCGGGAGAGGGGCTAAAACCGTAGTGCCGAGCCGTGCTCGGCAGGGGCTTTCCCGGTGATGCCCCAGCCGAGCGTGGCTCGGCTCTACAGGGATTGCAGAGCCGACGAAGACAGTCATCCAGCCTATGTGAAAGGAATTGTTAAAAAGCGCTGGCGCAGCCCTGCCGAAGTCTGTATGATTCGCCCACACCGCGGGAATAGCTCAGTTGGTAGAGCGCAACCTTGCCAAGGTTGAGGTCGCGAGTTCGAGTCTCGTTTCCCGCTCCAAATTGGAAAGGGCCCCCTCAGTGGGGTCTTTTCATGTCGAGGTGATGTTGTGCTTCGACGACGCAGTTGTTTGGCCTGGTAGCAGAGTGGTTATGCAGCGGATTGCAAATCCGCGTACGCCGGTTCGATTCCGACCCAGGCCTCCAAGTAGTAAGCACTAAAGCCCTGAGAAATCAGGGCTTTTTTGTTTTCTGCCGCTTGCGCCGAAATCCCGGGATGACCTGTTCAAGCGTGTGCGCTTATCCGCCACTCGCGTTCACGTGGCAAACCCGTGGGGGCATGCGTGCACTGCGTGTACTTGGGTTTGAGCGGCGACATCGTTTGTGCGGTTTGCTTGCCCAGCGCTATGCCTGCAAGCGGGAGGTGAGCGTGTGCGGCGTGGTTTGTTGGGCGCAGGCACTTCGGTCTATGGCACCTACCTTTGTCGACCCTCCGTAACTCAATGGCAAGCCAACTGAGAGTTTTCCGGTTCGTGGTATCCGCAGAACTCGGTAGGCATCCGTCCGCCAAGGTTGTCGGAGGGCTCTCGGCTTTGCATGGGCGCGCCTATCCAAGCGGTCGTACGATGTCCGCTTGAGGTTGCCGGGGCATATGATTGTTTCCAGGATCTCAGTGAAGGCAGTTCAGTAGAGAACGCCATGAAAGTGATTTTTGCTGTGTTGATCTTCAGCTGTTGCTCGCAATCAGTTCTCGCCCAAGAAATGGGTCTGTTGCCTCGTGCAGAGGATATCGCGACGGTGATTTCGTCTGAGCTCTCCAGGCAGGCAGAGCGGTCCCTGCCTGTCTTGTCTGCGCGCATCGATGTGGTTGACGCAAAGGCGCTGAAGCACGACTGTTCGCTGGTCTCGCCGGGATTGGTCGACTGCATGGCGTCAGGGAGTTTTGATGGCTTCCTGTATCTGGATGGAAGTGCCACTTCTGTCGCGCCGAGAGCTTTTGACGTGCGGCAAAAGCTTCGTCTCAGCATGATTGAGGGGGCCGGGGCTCTGGTGGATGGCGAGGAGGTTTAGCGCGCGACCGCTCCTTGCCGCGGCTCAGCTGCTTGTGCGCGCTGCGATCTCGACCTCGAGGTGGGCAAATGCACGCCACTCGATGGCTTGCAGCAGTGCGCGATCCGCCAGTGGCAGGGTGTTGCTCAACATGGCTGCACCGAAGTCGCTCAAAACTGCTTCGCCGGTGACCGGGTTCCACAGGATGTTGTGGGCGTACAGGTCGCCGTGCAGTATGCCGCGTGCATGCAGGTGCTTCAGCGCGCCACGGATGCAGCCCAGCAGCCGCTCGGCGATGGTCGGCGTAAAACGCGTATCTGTGGCATAGACATCACGCGTGCAACTGGCAAGGCTGGGTGGGCCGGCCAGATTGATGTAGTCCGGGGGGAGCAGGGGCATCGCCACCGCCAGGCGGCCTTCCGGGTGGCCTTCGACCGTTGCCAGCGGTGCAAGCAGGTAGGGATGCCCGGCGGCGGCCAGGCCGGCAGCCAGTTCCGACTGTGGCGTCCCATCGCTGGTAAATGCCGCCTTGAATACCTTGATGGCCATCGACTGGCCGCTGCATGTGTGGGTGGCGCGATGGATGTGGCCGCTTGTCCCTTCGCCCAGCAGCGCGCCGATCTCCAGTTCGTCGTAGCGGATGGCGTGGTGATGCGCCTCTGCCAATGCAGTCTGCTCGGCGTTTGCAGTCAGTGGATTACCGGCCACCGCCGGCCACGCGAGGTTTGGCAATGCCAGCACGGTCGCGGGAATTTCCTGGAACCGGTTGCTGGCAATGCGCAGCAGCTCCAGTGCCTTGCAATTGCCCAGATCGGGCAAGGTGGTGAGCTGGTTGCAGGAAAGCATCAGTTTCTGCAGCCGCGGCCGCTGTCCCAGCGCAGCGGGCAGTTCAGCCAGCTGGTTGTCGGAGAGGATCAACCAGCGCAGCTGCGCTGGCAGGCTGCGCTCGCTTACCCGGGTAAGCGCGCAAGCCTTGAAGCCGACCATCTCCAGCTGCGCGCAGTCGCCCAGCGCCGTTGGCAGTTGCGTAAACGGGTTGTTGGAGCAGAACAGGATGCGCAGCTTGTGCAGCCGCCGCAGGTCTTCAGGCAGTGAGCTGAGCTGGTTCCCGGAGAGGTCCAGTATTTCCAGAGTGTCAGCCAGTGCAAACAGCGCCTGCGGGAACTCGGTGAGGCCCAGGTTGACCAGCCGGACAGCCTGGGCGCCGGCGAGGGCGCCGTTGTTCAGATCTTCAAGGGTATGCATGCGCGGTGAGTGTAACGAGGCCGGCGGCAATGTCCTATGTGGAAGCGGCGCCAGCCGCGAGGCATGCGGATCAGCAGATGACGCTGCTGCCGGGTGCTTGCGCGTTGCCGGGTGTACGGTTGATGCCGCTCCCGCTGAGCAGGAGCAGCCCTGTCTCATCGAAGTGAGCAGCATTGCGCGCGGGTAGGCATGCTTCGTGGTGTGCTGTACTCCTTCAAGTCGCTCAAGACAGGCTTGTGGCCGTGAAGGCCGCCAGGCCGATGCACAGCAGCATCAGCGCCGCAAACGCCAACGGCTTGATCCGCCATCCGGATGCGTTGCCGCCTGCTTGGCAGGCCGGGCGGGCGCGATGGATGAGATCCAGGGGGTAGTGTTTGGCGGCCATGGTGTCGTCACAGGCATCCATGCAGTTGCCGCATTCGATGCAGCTGTCCGAGCGACCATTGCGGATATCCAGGCCGATCGGGCAGGCCGTCACGCAGGCGCCGCAATCCGTGCAGTCACCCAGATGGGCCGGGCTGAAGTTGGGCATCGCACCGGCAATGGCGGGGTGCGCGGCGCGGAATACGTAGTCGGCGGCAGTGGTTGCATCAAGCAGGCCGCGGGAGCGATGCAGCACGCTGGCGTTGTCCTGATCACGAGGGCCACGCGGCTCACCGCGTGGCGCGTTGTACTGGATGCTGGGGGTGCGTCCATCGCTGATCAGGCGTTGTACGCGGCTGTAAGGGCATAGGTAACTGCAGACCTGTTCATGCAGATACGCCACGTTGGCCCAGGTCGCCAGACCGTAAAAAATGATCCAGAAGCATTCCCAGCCGCTGAGCGTGAGCGTGAATACACCATGCACCAGTCCGCCGATTGGGGTGAAGTAGCCGACGAAGCTGATGCCGGTCCATAGCGCGATGGCTGCCCAGAGCGCGTGCCTCAGCGGGGTTCCCAGTGGCTTTGCCCAGCCTTGGAGATCAGTCAGGCGGGTCAGCCTGCGGAAAAGGCGGGTCAGTACCGTTTGTGGGCAGGCGTAGGTGCACCACAGGCGACCGTACAGGCTGGTGACAAGGCAGAGCAGGGCCAGTGCTGCCAGCGCCAGCCATAGCAGCGGCAGCGACTGCTCGGGTTGCATCGAGATGCCGGCAATCCGGAACTGGCGCGCATCAATGTCCAGCAGCAGCCAGGGTTTGCCATTCCAGTGCAGCCACGGCAGCCCGTAGAACGCCGCCAGCATCATCGTGGTGGTGAACTGGCGGAGCGTATCGCGCTTGCGGGCGGTGCCGGCGCAGGCTTCGCCGATACTGCGCACCGGCTTCATTCGAAGGATTCCTCCGGTTCGCGTGCCGGGCGCAGCAGCAGCGCGGTCACGCCGCAGGCGCACAAGGTGCCGGCCCAGAACATGAAGAATCCCAATGAATAGCCCAGTTCGCGGCTGATGACCTGTCGTGGGAAGCTGATCTGCTGCAGTTCCAACGGATCGATGAAGGCAAAGAACAACGCCGACATCACGGCAGCGGTGAAGAAGCTGGGCCAGACCACGGCGCCCAGGCGTTGGATCATCGGCAACGAGCGGCGGGTACTGGAGTCGACAGGGCTGGTCATTGAGGATTCCTGGGGGCCTCGTGGCGAAGGAATAGAATGGGCTGTGGCCACTGTGCGGGATGGCGGCAACTGGTGGCCCGGTGTGCAAGGCTAGGGGCTGTGCCGGTGGGCGTCGTTGATCCTGATCAAGCAGGGCACGGCCGGGTGTAGTCGATTCGGGTTAGGTGACAGGAGGTGTGTGGTGCGGGCTGGGCCGGATGTGTGCACGGAGGAAGAGGTCGAGCTGCTGGTACGGCGCTTCTACGCGCGGGTGCGCGAGGACGCGGTGCTGGGGCCGATATTCGAAGCGCGGGTGCACGATTGGGAGGCGCACCTGCAACAGTTGGTGGATTTCTGGTCGGCCCTGCTGCGTGGGACCTCGCGCTTCACTGGCGCGCCGATGCCCAAGCATCTGGCTATTCCCGGACTGGAGTGGCCGATGTTCGAGCGTTGGCTGGGCCTGTTCGCGCAGACCACGGCGGAGCTGGGCAATCCGGCGATGCAGGCGCTGGCCGACGAAGCCGCGGCACGGGTTGCCGGTTCCATCTGGCGCCGCTATCACGCCCCCTCGTTCCCGATACTCTGAACGGCAGGGTGGTTGGCTCCATTCATGAACGGGCCAAATTGATCTAACTCAAGGCAGGGGCATGCGGGCGCAGGCAAGCTGGCGCCATGAACATGCCGCTGCCGACCTCAAATACCCTGGGCTGGACCTTCGATGCAGACCTGCTGCGCCGGCATGATCGGCCAGGGCCGCGCTACACGTCCTATCCAACCGCGCCCCATTTCCATGATGGCTATGGGCAGGCGCAATTCTGTGCGGCGGTGGCGCGCAGCAATGTGGTGGGGCGACCGATGTCGCTGTACGTGCATGTACCGTACTGCAGCAGCCCCTGCTTCTACTGCGGCTGCAACCGCGTCATCAGTCGTGATCGCAGCAAGGGTGAGCGCTACGTCGATCAGCTGCTGGTGGAGGCGGGCGGGTTGGCGCCGCTGTTCGCGCGCGAGCGTGAAGTGGTGCAGCTGCACCTGGGCGGCGGCACGCCCAATTTCCTGGAACCGGCACAGCTGCGCCGCTTGATTGGTGGCTTGCAACAGCTGTTCAACTTCAGCCAGAGCAGCGCACGTGATTTCTCGATCGAGCTGGATCCGCGTTCGGTCAGCGTGGACGACATCGCTGTGCTGGCAGAGCTGGGATTCAATCGCGCAAGTCTGGGTATCCAGGACTTCGATCCGCAGGTGCAGCAGGCGATCAATCGCGTGCAGGCGGTGGATGAAACGATGGCCATCATCCAGGCCTGCCGCGACAACGGTATGCGTTCGGTGAATGTTGACCTGATCTATGGCCTGCCGTTGCAGACGCTGGCCGGCTTCGGCCGAACGCTGGATACCGTGATCGACGCGCGCCCGGACCGGTTGGCGATCTACGGCTATGCGCACCTGCCGCATATGTTCAAGGCGCAGCGGCAGATCCAGGACCGCGACCTGCCTGACCCGGAACAGAAGCTGGCGCTGCTCGGGCTGGCGGTCGAGCGACTGTCGGCGGCCGGTTATCAGTACATCGGCATGGATCACTTCGCATTGCCGGAAGAAGACCTGTCGCGTGCGCAGCGTGCCGGTAGTCTGCACCGCAATTTCATGGGCTATACCACCCATGCCGACAGCGATCTGTTGGGGCTGGGCGTCAGCGCGATCAGTCACATCGACAGCAGCTACAGCCAGAACCCGCGCGATCTCAAGGATTGGGAAGCAAAGATTGCCGAGGGCGGCGTGCCGGTGTGGCGTGGACTGGAGTTGGACAGCGATGACATGCTGCGCGCGGAGCTCATCCAGCAGCTGATGTGCCATGGCAGCGTGGACGGGCACACGCTGGCGCGACGGCATGGCGTGGATTTCGACAGGTATTTCGCCGAGGAGCTGATCGCCTTGCGGCATTTGCAGGACGACGGCCTGGTCAGCTACGGCGACGGCGTGGTCGCCGCCACCGAGCAGGGACGGCCCTTGCTGCGTTTGATTGCGATGTGCTTTGACCGCTATCTGAAAGCCGCGCAGCAGCCTGCGCGCTATTCGCGCGCCATCGGTTGAGACCACGGTGGCGGCGGCGTTTGGCGCCGTCGCCAATCTTCGTGATTCACAATTGGGCCGCGATCAGGCACGCTATTGCGATGCCCGGATGGCGAAACTGGTAGACGCATCGGACTTAAAATCCGCCGGCCGCGAGGCCATGCCGGTTCGATTCCGGCTCCGGGCACCAGTTCGCAACCTCAGGGGATGGCATGAGCGCCGAGATCACCGCCGCGGCAGCGCCGCAGATTGCCATCATCGGGCTGGGCTATGTCGGCCTGCCATTGGCAGTCGAGTTCGGCAAGACGCTCGATACCCTGGGGTATGACATCGATACCGCCCGCGTTGCCGAGCTGCAGGCAGGACACGACCATACGCTGGAACTGGACGACATCGAGTTGAGTGCGGCGCTACATGCGCGCTATACCGCCGACAAGGCCGAGCTGGTCGCTCGCAATGTGTTCATCGTCACCGTGCCGACGCCGATCGACGCCTACGAGCAGCCGGATCTGGCCCCGCTGCGCAGTGCCAGTGCGTTGATCGCTGGTGTGCTCAAACGCGGTGATCTGGTGATCTACGAATCCACCGTGTATCCGGGTACCACTGAGGAAGTCTGCGTGCCCTTGCTGGAACAGGGTTCCGGGCTGCGTTTCAACGAAGATTTCTATTGCGGCTACAGCCCGGAACGGATCAATCCGGGTGACCGTCAGCGTCGCCTGCCGGATATCAGGAAAATCACCTCCGGTTCCACCCCAGAGGCCGCTGCGGTGGTGGATGCCTTGTACCGGCGCATCATCACCGCCGGCACCTGGCCGGCGTCGTCGTTGCGTGTGGCCGAGGCGGCCAAGGTGGTGGAGAACATCCAGCGTGATGTGAATATCGCACTGGTCAACGAGCTGGCGCTGATCTTCGACAAACTCGGCATCGATACCCTGGATGTATTGGAAGCAGCGGGCACCAAATGGAACTTCCTGCCGTTCCGGCCCGGCATGGTCGGTGGCCATTGCATTGGCGTTGATCCTTACTACCTGCTGCATAAATCCGAGAGCGTGGGTTACCACCCGGATCTGATCCATACCGCGCGGCAGGTCAACAACCGTGTGGTGGCGCATGTGGTCAGCCGCGTGCGCGGCTTGCTTGAAGAACGGAACAAGCCGCTGCAGAAGGCGCGCGTGCTGGTGCTTGGGGTGACCTTCAAGGAGGATTGCCCGGACCTGCGCAACAGCCGCGGGCTGGACCTGGTACAGATGCTGGCCGCGGCCGGCGCGCAGGTGGATGCCTTTGATCCCTGGGCCGATCCGCGCAGTGCGCATGACATGGGCGATGTGGAACTGGTGAAGGCACCGAAGCGGGGTGTTTATGATGCGGTGGTGTTGGCCGTGGCGCATCAACAGTTCCGTGCCTTCGACGAAGCGCAGATCCGTGCCCTCGGTGTGCCGGACATGGTGGTCTACGATGTGAAATCAGCCTGGCCGAGGCAGCTGGTGGACGACCGGTTGTAGAATCCGCCATCCGTGTAGGTCGAGGACGGTAATGCATCGTTATCTGGTTTATGTGCTGGCGTTGATTCTGCTGCCGGTGTCGTTGGCGCTGGCTACCCATTGGCCTGCCTGGTATTGGGGGGTCGGCCTGTTCGGATTGATGGCCTTGCTGGGCACCTGGGATGTGCTGCAGCGCCGCAGCGTGCTGCGCCGCAACTATCCGGTGTTGGCGCATTTCCGCTACGGCTTTGAATCCATCGGCCCGGAAATCCGCCAGTACTTCGTGCAGAGCGATCTGGAAGACGTGCCGTTCTCGCGCCAGCAGCGCCAGCTGATCTACCAGCGCTCGCGCAACGAGATGGACGTGGTGCCGTTCGGTACCCTGCGCAGCGCCTATGCGGTGGACTACGAATGGATCAACCATTCGCTGTCGCCCACCACCATCGCCCACCATGACTTCCGTGTGCTGATCGGCCCAGACTGCGCCAAGCCCTATTCGGCCAGTGTGTTCAACATCTCGGCGATGAGCTTTGGTTCCTTGTCGGCCAATGCGATCCGCGCGCTGAACAAGGGCGCCAAGCTGGGCGGCTTCTGCCACGACACCGGCGAAGGTTCCATTTCGCCCTACCACCGCGAGAACGGTGGCGACCTGGTCTGGGAAATCGGTTCGGGCTATTTCGGTTGCCGCGACGAGAACGGCCGCTTCAGCGAGGCCCGTTTCGTCGAGAACGCCAGCTCCGATCAGGTCAAGATGATCGAGATCAAGCTGTCGCAGGGGGCCAAGCCCGGCCACGGTGGTGTGCTGCCAGCGGCCAAGGTCAGCGCCGAGATCGCCGCGACGCGCGGTGTGCCGATGGGCGTGGACTGCGTATCACCTTCCAAGCATTCGGCATTCTCCACACCGATCGAGCTGCTGCAGTTCGTCGCCCGTCTGCGTGAGCTGTCCGGCGGCAAGCCGGTGGGTTTCAAGCTGGCCATCGGTCATCCCTGGGAATGGTTTGGCATTGCCAAGGCCATGCAGGAAACCGGGCTGCTGCCCGATTACATCGTCGTTGATGGTGCCGAAGGTGGCACCGGTGCGGCGCCGGCCGAGTTCATCGACCATGTTGGCGTGCCGATGAACGAGGCGCTGATCCTGGTCCATAACACCCTGGTCGGCCTGGGCCTGCGTGACCGTATTCGCCTGGGTGCGGCCGGCAAGGTCACCACGGCCTTCGACATCGCCCGCACCATCGCGCTGGGCGCGGACTGGTGCAATGCCGGACGTGGCTATATGTTCGCGTTGGGCTGCATCCAGTCGCTGAGCTGCCACAACGACAAATGCCCGACCGGCATCGCCACCCAGGACCCGAGCCGCTGGCGTCACCTGGAGCCGGTCGACAAGGGCCAGCGCGTGTTCAATTACCACCAGAACACCATGCGCGCGCTGCGTGACCTGCTGGGTGCGGCAGGCCTGCATGATCCTTCCGAACTGGGCCCGGAGCACATCCTGCGCCGGGTATCGCCGGTGGAGATCCGCTCGTTGGCCAGCCTGTACCGCTATCTCGGGCCGGGCGAATTGTTGAACAAGGTGCCCGAGCACACCGTGTTCCGCGAGTATTGGGCCGAGGCGCGCAGTGATTCGTTCACCCCGCCGGCCCGCATTGCGGCGCTGCGTACCAGCAAGATGCGCTGAGCGCCCCTGCGGGTGATTTTGTGGGAGCGGCGTGAGCCGCGAAGCCCGCGGCGATGAAGCCGCGGGTTTCGTTGCAATCGGATTGATCCTTGGCTTCGCGGCTTGCGTCGCTCCTGCAAGCTGCGGCGTTACCGGTAAGGTCCCTGCCGACCATGGGTCGGCACTACAACCAGCGGATTACACCTTCTGCGGCGCGCAGGCCGCTGGCATAGCAGGCGGTCAGCAGGTAGCCGCCGGTGGGGGCTTCCCAATCCAGCATCTCACCCGCGCAGAAAACGCCAGGTTGTGCGGTGAGCATCAGTCCGTCATCCAGTGCCTCCAGTCGCACACCACCCGCTGTGCTGATGGTTTCGGCCATCGGACGTGCCCGCAGCAACTGCAAGGGCAGGCGCTTGAGCGTGCGCGCGACGGCTGCCAGATCATTGCCGGCATCCTTGCCCAGTACTTCAAACAACAACCCGGCCTTGGCGGCGTCCAAACCGGCAGCGCGGCGCAGGTGCTCGCCAAAGCTGCGGCCCTTGCGTGCGCGGCCCAGGTCGGCGAGCAGGCGTGCTTCGTCGCGGCCGGGCACCAGATCCAGCTCCAATGTCACCGCGCCGTCGCGATTGAGGGTTTCGCGCAGGTCGGCGGCCAGTGCGTAGATCAGGCTGCCTTCAATGCCGTACTGACTGACCACGCATTCGCCCTGCAGCGACTGCGCGTGCCCTTGCAGATCGGTCCACTGCGCAACCACCGGTTTGATCGGTGCACCGGCATGGCGGTCGCGGAAATGGGTAGTCCAATCGATGTCGAAGCCGCAGTTGGCTGGCTGTAGAGGTGCCGTATCTACGCCGCGCTGCTGCAGTACCGGCATCCAACTGCCGTCGGAGCCCAGCTCCGGCCAGCTACCGCCGCCCAGCGCCAATACCGTGGCATCTGCGCGAACAGCGATTTCGCCATCGGCGGTGGCCATGCGCAGGCTGCCGTCCGGGTTCCAGCCCAGCCAACGGTGCTGCACGTGGAAACGCACGCCTTGTTCCTTCAGCCGGCGCACCCAGCCGCGCAGCAGCGGCGCGGCCTTGCGGTCCACCGGGAATACGCGACCGGAACTGCCGACATAGGTTTCCACGCCAAGACCCTGCGCCCAACGGCGAAGGGCATCGGCATCAAAGCCGTCCAGCCAGGTCGCTACGGCGGACTGGCGTTCGCGGTAACGGCTGTCGAACAGCGGGCGCGGGTCGGAATGGGTGAGGTTGAGCCCGCCCTTGCCGGCGATCAGGAACTTGCGCCCGGGCGAGCCCTTGGCCTCGTACAGGTTGACCGCCACCCCGGCCGCGCGAAGGCGTTCGGCGGCGAACAGGCCGGCCGGGCCGCCGCCAATGACGGCAACCGTCTTGTCAGCGAGGTTTGACATCAAGCAGTTCTACATCGAAGACCAATGAGGAACCGGCCGGGATCGGGCCAACGCCGCGGTTGCCATAGCCGTACTCAGCCGGAATCATCAGGGTGCGTTTGCCGCCGACCTTCATGCCGACCACGCCTTCGTCCCAGCCGCGGATGACCTGCTTTTCGCCAAGGTTGAAGCTGAACGATTCGCCGCGATCCACCGAGCTGTCGAACTTCTCGCCATGCTTGTCAGGCTTGCGCTCGTCGTAGATCCAGCCGGTGTAATGCACGCTGACCTTGCTGCCTGCGACCGCTTCGGCGCCGGTGCCGGGCACGGTGTCGATCTGCTCGAATTTGGCGATGGTGCCGCCCGGCGGTGGGCCCGGCGGGGTGCAGCCGGCGGCCAACAAGGACAGCAGCAGCGGGATGAACAGACGGCGCATGGCGCGCTCCGTTGGAAAGGGGCGTGCAGGGTAGCGCATCGCTGCCGGGTATCATGGCGGCATGGCCAAATTGCTGCTCAATCTACGTAATGTCGGCGACGACGAAAGCGCCGAGGTCGGCGAACTGCTCGACCGCAACGGCATCGCTTGGTACCGCACCGAAGCCAGCCCCTGGGGCATTTCCAGTGGCGGCATCTGGCTGCGCGACAACGACGACCAACCCCGCGCGAAGGCCTTGATGGCGACCTATCAGGCTGAACGCGGGCAACGGGTGCGTGAAGAGCGGGAGGCGGCGCTGCGGGATGGCAGCGCCGAGACGTTCGGTTCGATGTTGCGGAGTCGGCCGTTGTTCGTGGTGGCGGTGCTGCTGGGCATGGTGGTTGTCTCGGCCCTGGTGTTGCTGCCGTATTTCCTGCTGCGGGGGTGATGGCTCTCAGCTCCCTGCCTTGCTCCGCAGGGGTTGGGGAGGGTTAGCGGGGGGCTTTTGGGTCTTTCGGGCATTGCCAGCTTCGCGGCTTACGCCGCTCCTACAAATCCCGTTCACGTATCGGCGGAGGCTTCACCTGTAGTGCCGACCCATGGTCGGCTGAGGCTTGACCGGGAACGCCCCTGCCGAGCATGGCTCGGCACTACACTCCCTCCCTTTGCCACAGGCAAGGGGAGGGCTGGGGAGGGGTTGGTTTTTGTGCTGTTTGTGGATTGCCAGCTTCGCGGCTAACGCCGCTCCTACAACGGCTGGGGGCCGCTCGTTTAAACTATGCCCATGATCGTCAATACCGCTGCCTACCTCTTCGTCCCGCTGGCTGATGCCGAAGCCTTGACCGCCACCTTGCATGAACGCGCAAAGGCGCTGGAGTTGCGCGGCACCATCCTGATCGCCGAAGAAGGCATCAACCTGTTCCTGGCCGGTAGCAGCGAAAGCATTGATGGCTTCTACAGCCAGCTCAAGGCCGATGCGCGCTTCGCCGACATGCGCATCAAGTACAGCCACAGCCAGATGCAGCCGTTCGCCAGGTTGAAGGCCAAGTTCAAGCCGGAAATCATCAGCTTCCGCCGTGACGATGGCCAGCCGCTGGATTACCCGCGCGCGCCCAGCGTGGCCCCGGCCACCGTGCAGCGTTGGCTGCGGCAAGGCCACGATGATGACGGCAAGCGCGTGGTGATGCTGGATACCCGCAACTGGCAGGAGTTCGCCCACGGCACCTTCGCGGGGGCGTTGACCCTGCCGATCGCCAAGTTCACCGATCTGCCGGCCGCGCTGGAGCCGCACCGTGAGTCACTGGCCGATGCCACCGTGGTCAGCTTCTGCACCGGCGGCATCCGTTGTGAAAAGGCCGCGCTGTGGATGCAGAACGACGGCATGCACAACGTGCTGCAGCTTGAAGGCGGCATCCTCGGTTACTTCGAGGAAGTGGGTGGTGAAGGCTACGACGGCCGTTGTTTCGTGTTTGATGAACGCGTAGCGCTGGATGCACAGCTGCAGCCGCTGGTGGACCGGCAGGACGACGTCCAGGCCTGATCCAGGCCCAGGACCACGCCCACGCCCACGCTCGGATGGGGGCGTGGGAAACAGTGTCCCGGCGCGCGCCGTGTTGCGCGCATGGAGAATGCAGGGACCAGCCCCATGTCCTTTGCATCGTCCATGGAGACCGCAGAATGATTCCCCTTTCCATCCTTGATCTGGCCCCGGTCTGCGAGGGTTCAACCCCGCAGCAGGCCTTCGCCAACATGCTGGAATTGGCCCAGCATGCCGACCGCTGGGGCTATCACCGCTATTGGCTGGCCGAGCACCACAACATGCCGGGCATCGCCAGTGCGGCAACCTCGGTGCTGATCGGGCACGTGGCCGGCGGCACCTCGCGTATCCGTGTGGGTGCCGGCGGGGTGATGTTGCCCAACCATTCGCCATTGCAGGTGGCCGAGCAGTTCGGCACGCTGGCGTCGTTGTATCCGGATCGCATTGATCTCGGTCTGGGGCGCGCACCTGGTACCGACCAGCCGACTGCGCGCGCATTGCGTCGCTATTTCGACAGCGCCGACCAGTTCCCGGAGGATGTGGCCGAGCTGTTGCATTACTTTGCACCGGTGCAGCCGGGGCAATCGGTACAGGCCGTGCCCGGTGGTGGCATTGCGGTGCCGGTGTGGTTGCTGGGCTCCAGTCTGTTCAGTGCGCGTTTGGCGGCGGCGATGGGCCTGCCGTTCGCGTTCGCCTCGCACTTCGCCCCGGATGCCATGGATGAGGCGCTGACGCTGTATCGCCGCGATTTCCGTCCTTCCGAGCACTTGCAGGCGCCTTACGCGATTCTGGCGTTGAATGTGGTTGCCAGTGATTCGGAGGCCGAATCCAAGCGCCTGTTCACCAGCCAGCAGCAGGCATTCGTCAATCTGCGACGCGGTACGCCGGGACGGATTCCGGCACCGGTGGATGACATCGAAGCGTTCTGGGCGCCGCATGAGAAGGCCGGTGTCGAACGTGCGTTGGCCTGCAGCATCGTCGGTGATGCGGCACAGGTGGCCGAAGGGCTGGTGGCCTTCGTCGAGCGCCATCGTCCGGATGAAATGATGTTGGCCGCCAATATCTACGATCCGGCCGCGCGGCTGCGTTCGTTCGACCTGGCCATGCAGGCCTGGCAGCGGGTGGCGGCGTAAGCCGTTTGCCCCCTCCCTTTGGCGTAGCCAAGGGGAGGGCTGGGTAGAGGGGGGGGCTTTTTTGCGGGTAAAGCCTCTGCCGAGCATGGCTCGGCACTACGCTTCTGCTCCCTCCCTTTGGCGTAGCCAAGGGGAGGGCTGGGGAGGGGTGCTTTTTTGCCTGTAAAGCCTCTTGCCGAGCATGGCTCGGCACTACCGACTGCCGGGGGCAGTCAACTGGTCAGGCGCTGGAACAATGCGATGCTTTCGCTGATCAGCTGGCCAGAGCCAAATCCGAAGAACAGGCCGGCAGCAATCGCTGCCACCCAGTTGAACGCCATCAGCGCGCCATCGCGCTCGATCAGTGCCAACGCGAACAGCAGCAACTGGAAGCCGAACAGGTAGTTGGTGAACGGGATCGGCAGCGACAGCAGCAGGCCGACCAGCAGCAGCAGGACGCCGCTGAGCATGCGTGCCGGCAATGGCGCGATCAGTACGGCCAGGCGCGGCTTCAACATCCGGTCCAGGCGTTGCAGCGGTCGGCTGATCTTGCTCAGGAACTTGTGCACGGTGCTGCGCTTGGGGCCGCGCCGGGCAATGAACCCCGGCAGCCAGGGGCGTGACATGCCGAACAGCAGCTGGCTGCCGATCAGGAAGACCAGGGGGCTGCTGACCGCGCCGCCGATGCCCGGGATCGGAATGAAAGCCGGCAGGATGGCGATGAACAGAAAGACGCCAAAGGCGCTTTGGTCCAGGCCTTGCAGCACCTTGCCCAAGGGCAGGTGCTCATCCGGATCGCCGCGCTCAAACATCGCCAGCAGGGTACGGATGCCTTCGTTGCGATAACCGCCGTTTTCTGTGCTGGCAGCGTCCGGCGCAGCGCCGTCCGGATCAACCGGTGGTGTCATCAGCGTCTTCTTCCGGCAGCCGGCGCAGCAGCAGCTTGTCGATGCGCGCACCGTCCAGGTCGACGATTTCGATGCGCCAGCCGGCCCAGTCGAAATATTCGCCCGCGTGCGGAATGCGACCGAAATAGTGCATGCACATGCCGGCCAGCGTGTAGTAATCGCCTTCCTCTGCGTCGGGCAACTCGGCGCCGTTCATCAGCTCCTGCAGGTCATCCACCGGCAGCGAGCCGTCCACCAGCAGCGAGCCGTCCTCGCGGGTCACCACCAGGGCGTCATCGTCGGTGTTTTCGGTCGCCTGCAGGCGACCGACCACGGCACCCATCAGGTCGGAGATGGTGACCAGGCCCTGGATTTCGCCGTATTCGTCCACCACCAGCGCCATTGACTGGTGCTCTTCGCGGAAGATTTCCAGCAGCTTCATTGCATGGGTGGACTCGGAGACGTACAGGGTCTCGCGCAGGTTCTCGAACAGGCTGTGGCTGCCGCCGCTGAGACGGGTGACCAGGCTCTTGACCTCGAGGATGCCAGCGATGTCCTGGTCATTGCCCCGGTATACCGGATAGCGCGAGAACGCGTGCTCACGCATGGCGTGCAGGTTCTTCTCGGGGTCGGCGGTGGTGTCCAGCCAGGCAATGCGGTTGCGTGGGGTCATCAGGCTGTCGGCGGTACGGTCGCCAAGACGCATGACGCGGTTCATCATGTCGCGCTCGTGGCTGTCGATGACGCCCTGCTCGTGGCTTTCTGCCACCAGCATGCGGATCTCCTCTTCACTGACCGAGGCCGATTCGGTCTTGCCCAGGCCGAGCAGGCGCAGTACCAGCCGGGTGGAGTGCGACAGCAGCCAGACGCCGGGGGCGGCGATACGGGCCAGCCAGCTCATCGGCACCGCGACAATGCCGGCGATGTCTTCGGAGCGGGTCAGTGCGACGCGTTTGGGTACGAGTTCGCCGAAGATCAGTGTCAGATAGGTGATCAGTGCGACCGCCAAGGTCTTACCGATGAACTCCGACCAGGGCTGGGTGGCACCAAACAGCGAGAAGTTGGCCGACAACGCAGGGAACAAGGCCTGCAGCTGCTGGGCGATGGCGCCGCCGATGGCGTCGCCGCCGTACACGCCGGTCAGGATGCCGATCAGGGTAATGCCGATCTGCACCGTGGAAAGGAAGTTCTCGGGCTTTTCCGACAGGGCCAGCGCGCGGGCGGCGCGCTTGCTGGAGCTGGCCAGCTGCTTGAGGCGGCTCTTGCGCGAGGTCATGACCGACATCTCGGACATGGCAAAGAACCCGTTCAGCAGAATCAGGGCAAGTACGATGAAAAATTCAAACACGGGTCTCTCCCCGGGTTGGTGGCAGGGAGGGCGGGTGCTTGCGGTGGCGGCGGCCGCTCAGGGGCGGGATCCGGCGCTGTGGCGGGGGATAAGGGTCGTCGTCCATAGGGTGCGCCACGAAGGCGCTGGGCAATCTTAGCAAACCCGGCGGGCCAGGTACGCCCGGCCGTTCACATTTCGGGGCCAAAAAACACGGTGGGAATACCCTGAATGCCATCAAACCGTCATAATTCGCCCTTGGTGCCGTCCCTCCCGCGACGGCGAATAGGCTCCCCATGTTTTCGTTGCAGACCATCTTTGGCTCCGGCAAGCAGTTCTATACCTACCTCGACGAGGCCGCGCAGGCCGCCTATGACGGTGCCAAGGCACTGCACAGCATGATGCGCGAGGCCGATCGTCAGCCGGCGCTGGATGCGTTCAAGCTCGCCCGTCTGCGCGAACGCGCCGCCTCGGACAAGATCAGCCAGGCGCTGGTCGACAGCTTCATGACCCCGATCGAGCGCGAGGACATCGAGGCGCTGGGTTCGGCGCTGTACAAGATCCCCAAGCAGATCGAGAAGTTCGCCGATCGCTATTCGCTGGCTGTGCAGCATCTGGACCAGATCGATTTCGCCCCGCGCGCGGCGATGCTGGAGCAGGCCGCAGGCGTGGTGGTGGAGATGGTCAACGACCTGCGCCACATGAACCTGGACCGCATGACCGCGCTCAACGAGAAGCTGCGTTCGCTGGAAAACGAAGCTGACCGCTTGATGCTGGAGTTGTACCGCGACATCTACTCCGGTCGCCTGGACAACCTGCAGATGTTCCTGCTCAAGGAATTCTTCGAGATCCTGGAAAAGGCCATCGACCGTTGCCGCGAAGCCGGCGTGGTGGCTTACCAGATCGTGCTCAAGAACAGCTGACGGGGACGCTCTATGCTCACCCTCGTCCTGGTGGTGATTCTGGCCGCGCTCGTCTTCGAGTTCATCAACGGCTTCCACGACACCGCCAATTCCATTGCCACCGTGGTGGCAACCAAGGTCCTGTCGCCCGGTTGGGCGGTGATGTTGGCTGCTTTCATGAACCTGATCGGCGCGCTGACCGGCACCGCCGTCGCGCTGACCATCGCCAATGGTCTGCTCAACACCGACGTGGTCGATGTGACTCCGCAGGTGATCCTGTGCGCGCTGCTGGGTGGCATCGTCTGGAACCTGATCACCTGGTGGAAGGGCCTGCCGTCCTCCTCCTCGCATGCCCTGATTGGTGGCCTGTGTGGCGCCGGTCTGGCCGCTGCGCATAACAATTGGGATGCGCTGATCTGGTCGCAGAACCTCGGCAACTGGGCGCAGAACAAGGGCCTGTTGTGGAAGGTGTTCGTGCCGATGATCACCTCGCCGATCGCCGGCTTCCTGCTCGGCGTGGTGGTGATGTGCCTGTTGTGGGCGATCATCGCCGGCATGGCCCGCGTGGGCGGCATGCTTGGCCGGCTGGCGCGTCCGCGCTGGGTCAATGCCTTTTTCGGCAAGGCGCAGATCGTCTCGGCGGCGTACATGGGCTTTGCCCACGGCCATAACGATGCGCAGAAGACCATGGGCATCATCGCCATGACCTTGATCGGTGCCGAGGCAACCGGCGCACTGAATGACCTGCCGTCGTGGCTGGCCTTCATGCACCCGGATGCCCACGGCGGCGACGGCATCGCCATGTGGATCGTGCTGACCTGTGCGGTGGTGATGGCCGCCGGTACCGCTTCGGGCGGCTGGAAGATCATCAAGACCCTGGGGCACAAGATGGTCAAGCTGCACCCGATCCACGGCTTTGCCGCGGAGACCAGTTCGGCCACCATCCTGACCTTGGCTGCGCACTTCGGCATGCCGGTCTCGACCACCCACAGCATCTCCACCGCGATCATGGGCGTTGGTTTTGCCAAGAACCCGCGGTCGCTGCGCCTGGGTGTGATCGAACGCATCCTGTGGGCCTGGATCCTGACGATCCCGGCGGCAGGCGGCTGTGCTTACCTGATCCTGCGCCTGTTTGAAATGGTGGGCTGGAACTGAGTCAGTCGGTTCGTAGTCTGCAGACAAAAACCCGCCAGTGATGGCGGGTTTTTTGTTGGGTGGGGCGGGGTGTTGTTGTGTTGTTTGTGGGAGCGGCGTGAGCCGCGAAGCTCGCACACCATCAGGTGGCAAAAGGCCCTGTCTTGTCGGCAATGCCGGCTTCGCGGCTTATGCCGCTCCCACAAAAGAGAAAAATGGCGGCGCGCGGGCAACAAAAAGCCCGCCGGTGAGGGCGGGCTTTTGGCGCAGCGAGATTGCTTGGATCAGGCTTCCAGCGAAGCCAGGTCGCCCTTGCTCTCCAGCCAGCCCTTGCGGTCCGGGGCGCGCTTCTTTGCCAGCAGCATGTCCATCAATGCCGAGGTTTGCTCGCTGTCGTCCACGGTGAGCTGCACCAGGCGGCGCGTATCCGGATGGATGGTGGATTCGCGCAGCTGCGAGGGATTCATCTCGCCCAGGCCCTTGAAGCGGGTGACGCTGACCTGGCCGCGGATCTTCTCGCGCTCGATCTTGTCCAGCAGCGAGCGCTTTTCTTCCTCGTCCAGGGCATAGAACACCTGCTTGCCCACGTCGACGCGGAACAGCGGCGGCATCGCCACGAACACGTGGCCAGCGTCCACCAATGAGGGGAAGTGGCGCAGGAACAGGGCGGTCAGCAAGGTGGCGATATGCAGGCCGTCGGAGTCGGCATCGGCCAGGATCACGATCTTGCCGTAACGCAGCCCGGACAGGTCGTCCTTGCCCGGGTCGCAGCCAATGGCGATGGCCAGGTTATGCACTTCTTCCGAGGCCAGCACGCTGCCCGAGGCGACTTCCCAGGTGTTCAGGATCTTGCCGCGCAGCGGCAGAATGGCCTGGAAGTCCTTGTCGCGGGCCTGCTTGGCGCTGCCGCCTGCCGAGTCGCCCTCCACCAGGAACAGTTCGGTGCGCGACAGGTCCTGGCTGATGCAGTCGGCCAGCTTGCCGGGCAGGGCAGGACCCTGGGTGACCTTCTTGCGGGTGACCAGCTTTTCGGTCTTCAGGCGCGCGCTGGCACGCTCGATGGCGATCTGCGCAATCTTCTCGCCCAGTTCCACGTTCTGGTTCAACAGCAGGCTGAAGGCGTCGTGGGCGGCGCCTTCGACAAAGCCGGCGGCCTGGCGCGAGGACAGGCGTTCCTTGGTCTGGCCGCTGAACTGCGGATCGGTCATCTTCAGTGACAGCACGAAGGAGACGCGGTCCCAGACATCTTCCGGGGCCAGCTTGACGCCGCGCGGCAGCAGGTTGCGGAAGTCGCAGAACTCGCGCAGCGCCTCGGTCAGGCCGGTGCGCAGGCCGTTGGCGTGGGTGCCGTGCTGGGCGGTCGGGATCAGGTTGACGTAGCTTTCCTGCACCAGCTCGCCTTCCGGCAGCCAGGCCACGGCCCAGTCAACGATCTCGGTTTCCTTTTTCAGCGAGCCGGCAAACAGGTCGGCCGGCAGCATTTCACGCTCGCCCAGCTCGGCCTTCAGGTAGTCGCGCAGGCCGTCCTCGTAGTACCAGGTGTCGACTTCGCCGGTGGCTTCGTCGGTCAGCTTCACGGTCAGGCCCGGGCACAGCACGGCCTTGGCGCGCAGCAGGTGGCGCAGCGCACGGACGTTGAACTTGGGTGTGTCGAAGTACTTGGGGTCCGGCCAGAAGCGCAGGCGGGTGCCGGTGTTCTTCTTGCCGACGCTGCCGACCACTTCCAGCGGGCTGGCGCGGTCACCGTCGCGGAAGCTGATGCGGTGCTCGCTGCCGTCGCGGCGGATGTGGATCTCCACCAGCGTGGACAGGGCGTTGACCACCGATACGCCGACGCCGTGCAGACCGCCGGAGAAGGTGTAGTTGCGGTTGTTGAACTTGCCGCCGGCATGCAGCCGGGTCAGGATCAGTTCGACGCCCGGGATCTTTTCTTCCGGGTGGATGTCCACCGGCATGCCGCGGCCGTCGTCGCTGACTTCGCAGCTGCCATCCTTGAACAGGGTGACTTCCACGGTTTTGGCGTGGCCGGCCAGGGCCTCGTCGACCGAGTTGTCGATCACTTCCTGCGCCAGATGGTTCGGGCGGGCGGTGTCGGTATACATGCCAGGACGGCGTTTGACCGGGTCCAGGCCAGAGAGGACTTCGATGTCAGCGGCGTTGTAACGGGCGTTCATGGATCTCGGTAGGGCGCAAATCGACGTGGGAGTGTGCGGTCTGGCGGCGATTTTTGCACGCAGGGCATTCAGGGCCGGGGCAGCTGTGACGCGTTATGCTGTACACGGTTCCTAAACAGGCCCGCCGTGTCTGGCTGGGCAAGCCGAGGAGGTTTTGGATGAAAACATCAAAATTGCTGGCCCTGGGTGTTGTTGTCGCTGCGGTTGCCGCGGTTCCCCTCGTGATGGCGCAGAGCGCTGACAAGGGCAAGGCGGCCGAGGCTGCACAGGCGGCCCCGGTGGACAAGGCGCAGAGCGATGCCGAGCAGAAGGCCAAGCGCCGCGCTGCCGCCGCTGCCCAGGACAAGGCCAAGGCTGACCAGCCGGCGCCGCGTGAAGAAGAGGAAGAGGAAGCCCGTCGCCGTCGCTGACGCGGTTTCCCGGTGTTTCAAGGACGCCCCGGCGCAGGTCGGGGCGTCTTTTTTTTTAATCCGCCGCATCCAGTGCTTGGGTGTTTTGGCGACAACCTTTAAACTAGGGCTTTCCGGGAGGCAGTGAGCCGTGACCCCCCTTATTTTTGTTACCGGTGGTGTGGTGTCCTCGCTTGGCAAGGGCATTGCAGCCGCGTCCCTGGCCTCGATCCTCGAGGCGCGTGGCCTGAAGGTCACCATGATGAAGCTGGATCCGTACATCAACGTCGATCCAGGCACGATGAGTCCCTTCCAGCACGGCGAGGTCTATGTCACCGACGACGGTGCCGAGACCGACCTCGATCTGGGCCATTACGAGCGTTTCGTACATAACCGCCTGAGCCGCAAGAATTCGGTGACCACCGGGCGCATTTACGAGAACGTGATCCGCAAGGAGCGCCGTGGGGATTACTTGGGCGCCACCGTGCAGGTCATTCCGCATATCACCGACGAAATCCGCCGCTGCATCGACGAGGCCACCGAAGGCTTCGACGTGGCGCTGGTGGAAATCGGCGGCACCGTCGGCGACATCGAGTCGCTGCCGTTCCTGGAGGCCATCCGCCAAGTGCGCACCGAGCGTGGCCCGGAGAAGGCGCTGTTCATGCACCTCACCCTGGTGCCGTACATCGGTGCAGCAGGTGAGCTGAAGACCAAGCCGACCCAGCACTCGGTCAAGGAACTGCGCTCTATCGGCATCCAGCCGGACGTGCTGCTATGCCGTTCCGAGCAGGCGATTCCGGATTCCGAGCGCCGCAAGATTTCGCTGTTCACCAATGTGTCCGAGCGTGCGGTGATCAGCGTGCCGGACGTGGAAGTGCTGTACCGCGTGCCGATGGGCCTGCATGCGCAGGGCCTGGACGAGATCGTGGTCAGTCAGCTCAAGCTGGGTGACAAGGCTGGTCCGGCCGACCTGTCCGAGTGGGAGGCAGTGCTGGATGCCGCGTTGCATCCGCTGGACGAAGTCACCATCGCCGTGGTCGGCAAGTACGTCGACCATCAGGATGCGTACAAGTCGGTGGGCGAGGCGCTCAAGCACGGCGGCCTGCGCCAGCGCACCAAGGTGAACCTGAAGTGGCTGGAAGCGCAGGAGCTGGAAGAGTCCGGCCTGTCCGCGCTGGACGGCGTGGACGGCATCCTGGTGCCGGGCGGCTTCGGTGATCGCGGCTTCGAAGGCAAGGTGCTGACCTCGCAGTACGCCCGTGAGCAGAAGGTGCCGTACTTCGGCATCTGCTATGGCATGCAGGCGGCGGTGGTCGATTTCGCCCGTCACGTGGCTGGCCTGGAAGGTGCCAACAGCACCGAAAACGACCGCCAGTCGCCGAATCCGGTGATCGGCCTGATCACCGAATGGCGTACCGCTACCGGTGAGATCGAGAAGCGCGACGAGAAGTCCGACCTGGGCGGCACCATGCGCCTGGGCCTGCAGGAGCAGCGCCTGAAGCCGGGTACCCTGGCCCGTGAGCTGTACGGCAAGGACGTGGTGGCCGAGCGTCACCGCCACCGTTACGAATTCAACAACCGTTACCGCACCCAGTTGGAAGACGCGGGTCTGGTGATCGCTGGCAAGTCGATGGATGACACGCTGGTGGAAGTGGTTGAGCTGCCGCGCGACCAGCACCCGTGGTTCCTGGCCTGCCAGGCACACCCGGAGTTCCTGTCCACCCCGCGTGGCGGCCACCCGCTGTTCATCGGCTTCATCCGCGCCGCACGCGAGAAGAAGGCCGGCGGCAAGCTGTTGCAGGAAGCCCGCGCCTGAAGCGGGCGCCCTGTAGTGCCGAGCCATGCTCGGCAAGGGGCCTTCCCAGGGTAACGAACAGGTAGTGCCGAGCCATGCTCGGCAAGGGGCCTTCCCAGGGTAACGAACAGGTAGTGCCGAGCCATGCTCGGCAAGGGGCCTTCCCAGGGTAACCAACAGGTAGTGCCGAGCCATGCTCGGCAGAGGCTTTACCGGTAATGCCCCATGCCGAGCATGGCTCGGC
>NZ_JBXFWM010000040.1:0-39818 GCF_056856655.1 Stenotrophomonas sp. STEN033 | reverse complement strand
CTGCTAAAAGCCCCTGCCGAGCATGGCTCGGGACTACATTTGCCCCTCAGCCGTTTTCCTGCAGCGCCAGCTGCATGTCGCGCTGGCGACGCTTCTCTGCGCGGGCCGAAATCCACCAGCCCAGCACCGCCACCGTCGACACCGCCAGCACCATCAACGTGGCCAGGGCGTTGATCTTGGGGCTGACGCCCATGCGCACCGAGGCGAAGATCTTCATCGGCAAGGTGGTCGAACTGGGGCCGGCAACGAAGCTGGCAATCACCACGTCATCCAGCGACAGGGTGAAGGCCAGCAGCCAGCCGGACAGCAGCGCCGGGGCGATGATTGGCAAGGTGATCAGGAAAAACACCTTGATCCGGTTTGCACCCAGGTCCATCGCCGCTTCTTCCAGCGAGCGGTCCAGCTCCTGCAGGCGCGAGGACACCACCACCGTCACGAAGGAAATGGTGAAGGTGACATGCGCGATCCAGATCGCCACCACGCCCTTGGACGGCAGGCCGAACAGGCCGCCCATCGACACCAGCATCAGCAGGATCGACAGGCCGATGATCACTTCCGGCATCACCAGCGGCGCGGTCACCAGGGCACCGAAGATGGTTTTGCTGGGGAAACGCTTGAAACGGGTCATCGCCATCGCCGCCATGGTGCCGATCACCATTGCCGCGCTCGCGGTCCAGAACGCGATCTTGATGCTGATCCACGCCGCCTGCAGTAGTTGGCGGTCACGGAACAGCTCGCCGTACCACTGCGTCGAGAAGCCCGCCCACACCGTCGCCAGACGCGAGGAGTTGAACGAATACACCATCAACAACAGGATCGGCAGGTACAGGAACGCAAAGCCGAGCAGCAGGATGCTCCAACCCAACCAGGAACTACGCCGGGTCATGCTCATGCCAGCTTCCCTTCCAGCTCACGCTGCTGGGACCGGTTGAAGATGATGATGGGGATCAGCAGCAGGATCAGCATCACGATCGCCACCGCCGAGGCCAGCGGCCAGTCGCGGTTGTTGAAGAACTCGCCCCACAGTACGCGGCCGATCATCAGCGTATCCGGGCCACCCAGCATTTCCGGGATCACGAACTCACCCACCGCCGGGATCATCACCAGCATGCAGCCGGCGATGATGCCGCTGCGCGACAGCGGCAAGGTGATGCGAAGGAAGGCCTGCCAGGGCTTGGCGCCGAGGTCGTAGGCCGCCTCCAGCAAGCGATGGTCAAGCTTGACCAGGTTGGCGTACAGCGGCAGCACCATGAACGGCAGGTAGCAGTAGACGATGCCGATATAGGCCGCCACCGGGGTATAGAGGATGCGCAGCGGTTCGTCGATCAGACCCATGCTCATCAGCGTGCGGTTGATCAGGCCATTGCTGTCGAGGATGCCGATCCAGGCATAGACGCGGATCAGGAACGAGGTCCACGACGGCAGTACCACCAGCATCATCGCGATGTTGCGCGCCGACGGCGACATGCGCGAGATCACATAGGCCATCGGGTAGCCGATCAGCAGGGTCAGCAAGGTCGAGATCACCGCGATCTTGATCGAGCTCAGGTAGGCCACCACGTACTGGCTGTCGGTGAACAGCGCGGTGTAGTTGCCCAGGTTGAGATTGACCGTGAACGCGTTGTCCACGTATTCCACGATGGAGGTATACGGCGGCATCGCCACCGCCATCTTGGCGAAGGAGATCTTCAGCACGATCAGGAACGGGATCGCGAAGAACAGCAGCAGCCACAGGTACGGCACGCCGATCACACCCGCGCGTGCACCCGGCAGCCAACGCCGCCAACCGCTGGTGAGTGGACGGGTCGCGCTCATGAGGTCAGCACCACGCCGTCGTTGTCGTCCCAGGACACCCAGACTTCGTCGTTCCAGGTGATGCCGTCACTGTCCCAGCGCTTCATGTTGGCGAAGTTGGACAGGATCTTGGCACCACTGGGCAGGCGCACGTGGTAGACCGAGTGGCTGCCGAAATAGGCAATGTCCTCGACCACGCCAAACGCCTTGTTGGTTTCACCCTCGGGCTCTTCCTTGGCGATATGCACCTTTTCCGGGCGCAGCGCGAACGCCACCGGCTGGCCTTCATAACCGGTGATGCCGTGGCCGACATAGATCGGCGCCGGGAAGTCGGCGGTGCGCACGGTGACGTACTCGGGCAGATCCTCGTCGATCACGCCCTCGAACAGGTTGACCGAGCCGATGAAGCTGGCAACAAAGCGGTTGGCCGGCTGTTCGTAGATATCGTCCGGCTTGCCGATCTGCTGGATCCAGCCCTGGTCCATCACCGCGATGCGGGTGGCCATGGTCATGGCTTCTTCCTGGTCATGGGTGACCATGACGCAGGTGACGCCCAGTTGCTCGATGATGTTGACCAGCTCCAACTGCATCTTCGAACGCAGCTTCTTGTCCAGCGCGCCCATTGGTTCGTCCAGCAACAACAGCTTGGGGCTCTTGGCCAGCGACCGCGCCAGCGCCACGCGCTGCTGCTGGCCACCGGAGAGCTGGTGCGGCTTGCGCTTGCCCAGCTTCTGCAGCTGTACCAGCTCCAGCATCTCGCCGACGCGGCGGGCGATCGCATCCTTGGCCATGCCGTCCTGCTTCAGGCCGAAGGCGATGTTCTGCTCCACCGTCATGTGCGGGAACAGCGCATAGGACTGGAACATCATGTTGATTGGCCGCTCGTAGGGCGGCAGCGCGGTGATCGGCTGGCCGTCGAGCAGGATGCTGCCCTTGGTCGGCGTCTCGAAGCCGGCCAGGCAGCGCAACAGGGTGGACTTGCCACTGCCCGAACCGCCCAGCAGGGCGAAGATCTCGCCCTTGCGAACGTCCAGGTTGACGTCATCGACGGCGACAAAGCCATCGAATTCCTTGCGCAGATCGCGAATGGAGAGATAGCCGGGCTCGCTGCTGAGGGCGATCGGGTCCGGCTTGGCGTCAACGGGCATGTAGGGGCTCCGGAAGCAGGCAGATGAACAAACGGGCGTAGTTTAGCCCCCCATTTTTGTCGGCGACACCGCTGGCTGTGGCGGTTGGGGCCGATGTGAAGGTGCGCAGGCCGTAGCAGCGGCGTCCGCCGCGAGGCTGGTAATGCGCGAAAGGCCACAAAGGCTTACCCGTCCCCAGCCCTCCCCTTGGCTACGCCAAAGGGAGGGAGACAAGCCAAGCCGCAGCGCGTGCGCCCCGCGGTAGTGCCGAGTCATGCTCGGCAGGGGCGTTCCGAGCAGAACCTGCAGGAGCGCCGTCCGCCGCGAAGCTGGCAACTCCCGAAGGGCCACAAAAACTTACCCCTCCCCAGCCCGTCCGGCCCGAAGGCGCAGCCTTCGGTCGTTCATCAGGCCGCGCGCCAATGGCGCGCAAGCAGGCCTTCTTTACCCCCTTGGCTGCGCCAAAGGGAGGGGCCAAGCGCCGGTTTCGCCATCTCCACTGGCAACCGACAGCGCACGAAGGCCTCAAACAACAACGCCTCCCTGCAAGAGGGAGGCGTTGTAAACACTCACACGCAAAACCAGCCTGTGAAATCAACGACCGGTCTTGATCTCGGTCCACAGACGGGTATACAGCTTGTCCGTCTCCGGGCTGTTGATCGCGTAGGTGAACATCTTGGCGGCCACATCCTCGGCCGGGTAGATGGTCTTGTCGTCGCGGATGGCCGGGTCGACCAGCGAGGTGGCCGACTTCACCGGGTTGGCGTAGTGGGTCACGTTGGTGTTCTTGGCCGCTACCTCCGGCTCCAGCAGGTAGTTGATGAAGGCATAGGCGTTGCCCGGGTGCTTGGCATCCTTCGGGATGGCCAGCATGTCGAACCACTGCGGTGCGCCTTCCTTCGGAATGGAATACGCCACTTCCACGCCGTTCTTGGCTTCTTCGGCGCGGTCACGGGCCTGGATGATGTCGCCCGACCAGCCCACCACCAGGCAGGTGCTGCCATTGGCCAGCGAACCCACGTACTGCGAGGAGTGGAAGTTCTGCACGTACGGGCGGATCGACTTCAGCAGGTCGGCCGCCTTCTGCAGCACGGCCGGGTCGGCGCTGTGCGGGTCTTCGCCCAGGTAGTGCAGAGCCACCGGAATCATGTCGGCCGGGGTGTCCAGCAGGGTCACGCCGCAGTCCTTCATCTTGGCGATGTTTTCCGGCTTGAACACCAGGTCCCAGCTGTTGGCGATGTCAGCGCTGCCGCCGAAACGCTCCTTCAGCTTGGCCACGTTGTAGCCGATGCCGGTGCTGCCCATCATGTACGGCACGCCGTACTGGTTGCCCGGGTCCTGGCCGGCAATGCGCTGCATCACCGCCGGGTCGAGGTTGGCCAGGTTCGGGATCTTGCTCTTGTCCAGCGGCAGGAACACGCCGGCCTGGATCTGGCGACCGAAGAAGTTCAGCGTCGGCACCACGATGTCGTAACCGCTGTCGCCGGTCAGCAACTTGGTCTCGACCATCTCGTCACTGTCGAACACGTCGTAGGTGACCTTGATGCCGGTGGTCTTCTCGAAGTTCGGGATGGTGTCCTCGGCGATGTAGTCCGAGTAGTTGTAGACGTTGAGGACCTTGGCCTCGCCGCCTTCGGCGGGCTTGGCGCCCTCTTCCTTGCCGCCGCAGGCAGCGAGCAGGGAGATGGCGACACCAACGGTGAGAATGCGCAGATTCATGGGTTCTCCAGTGGGATCCGGGAGCGGTATGGGGGACCGGCCAGGCCGGGAAGTGGGCATATTGTCCCATCTGCGGCGGCTTCGTGTGTAGAAGTTGGATGTAGGGCTTGTGGGAGCGGCGTGAGCCGCGAAGCTGGCAACACTTGAAACGCCACAGCAGAGCTCCCCCTCCCCAGCCCTCCCCTTGGCTTGCGCCAAAGGGAGGGAGCAGAGCTGCATGCACCGCCCCTCCCCTTTGGCACAGCCTAAAGAGGAGGCTGGGAGGGGGTAGCTGCAGCCGTTGCCTGCAGGCTTCAAACGCCGGAGCCAAAGCTCAACAGCAACCCCCTCCCCAACCCTCCCCTTTGCTACGCAAAAGGGAGGGAGCCAAGCCTTGCGGTCAAACATTCAGCAGCAGGAATTCGCGCTCCCAGGAGCTGATCACGCGGAAGAAGGTCTCGTATTCCTTGCGTTTGACCGAGACATAGGCGCGGCAGAAACGGCGCCCCAGTAGCTCCTGCAGGGCTTCGCAGCCCTCCAGCGCATCCAGCGACTCGCCCAGCGAGCGCGGCAGTTCGTAGCCCAGCTCCTTGGCGTTGCCGCTGATCGGGGTGGTCGGGGTCAACTTCTCGCGGATGCCCAGCAGGCCACAGGCCAGCGTCGCCGCCATCGCCAGGTAGGGATTGGCGTCGGAACCGGCAAAACGGCTCTCCACGCGATTGTTCTCCAGGCTGTCCATCGGCACACGCAGGCCGCAGGTGCGGTTGTCGAAGCCCCATTCCACATTGCTCGGCGATACCTCGCCGAACACCAGCCGGCGATAGGAGTTCACGTTCGGGGCAAAGAAGCCCATCGCCGCAGGCACGTACTTCTGCAGGCCGGCCAGGTAGTTGTCGAAAGTCTCGCTGTACTCGCCTTCGGCGTGGCCAGCAAACACATTGCGACCATCGACAATGCGCACCAGGCTCTGGTGGATGTGCATGGCGCTGCCGGGTTCGGTCTCCATCGGCTTGGCCAGGAAGGTGGCATAGATGCCGTGACGCAGCGCCGCCTCACGCATGGTTCGCTTGAACAGGAAGACCTGGTCGGCCAGCGACATCGCGTCGGAATGGGTGAAATTGACTTCCAACTGCGCGGCGCCGGATTCGTGGATCAAGGTATCCACGTCCAGCTTCATCGCATCGCAATAGTCGTACATCAGGTCGAGGATGGGATCGAATTCATTGACCGCATCGATCGAATACGACTGACGTGCCGTCTCCGGGCGACCGGAGCGGCCAGCAGGCGGCAGCAGCGGGAAATCCGGATCGGTGTTCTTCTGCACCAGGAAGAACTCCACTTCCGGCGCCACCACCGGCTTCAGTCCAAGCTCCTCGTACGCAGCCAGTACCCGCCGCAATACATTGCGCGGTGCCAGTTCATGCGGCTGGCCATTCTTGGTGTAGCAGTCGTGGATGATCTGCGCGGTGGGATCGGTCGCCCACGGCACCATCCGCACGGTGTCCGGGTCCGGGCGCAGGATCATGTCCGCGTCGGCCGGCGAGGTCAGCTCGTAGTAGTCGTCCGGGTAGTCGCCGGTCACCGTGGTGGCAAAGATGCCCTCGGGCAGGCGTGTGCCGTAATCGTGCGAGAACTTGTCGGCCGGGATGATCTTGCCGCGCGCGTTGCCGGTGATATCCGGCACCAGACATTCAACCTCGGTGATGTGCCGCTCCTTGAGCCAGCGCAGCAACAGGCTTTCTTCCTGTACGGCAATGGCGGTTTTACGGCTGCGGGTGCGGGGGCGCGACGTCATGGGGAACCAACTTGTTTGTGTGACCGATAGCGGCGACAGGCCTCGCCGAAGGCTTGGAATATGCCCAGATAGAACGGGTTTTCGGTAACCCGCCATTCCGGGTGGAACTGCAGGCCGAGCAGGAACGACGGTCCGCTGCCACGAAACGCCTCGATCAGCCCGTCCGGCGCGCGGGCCTCGACCTGCAGCCCTTCGCCCAGCCTGGCCACGCCTTGCCCGTGCACCGAGTTGACCATCACCTCGCTGCCGCCGGCAATGCCTGCCAGCAAACCACCCGGGCTCAGTTGCAACGCATGCGCCGGCCCATATTGCACTTCCAATGATGACACCGGGTTTTCACGGTGATCGGCCAGCCCCGGCACTTCATGTACTTTCGGATGCAGGCTGCCGCCAAAAGCGACATTCACCTCCTGGAAACCACGGCAGATCGCCAGGATCGGCATGCCCAGCGCCAGCGCCTGCGGGATCAGCCCGAATACGTTGGCATCGCGCGCCGGATCGTGCGGATTGCCCGGCCAGCTGTCGCCGCCATCGTAGTGGTACGGCTCGATGTTGCTAGTTGCACCGGTCAGCAGCAGGCCATCCAGCGTCGCCAACCAGGCTTCCGGCGGTAGCGGCGGTTGCAGCAAAGGCAGCAGCAGCGGCATGGCCTGCGCGCCGTCGACAACGGCCCGCACGTATTTTTCACCAACGACAAGAAACGGATGGGAGCCGATCGGTTTGCTGTCGCTGGGCAAGCCGACCAGCGGCAGGCTGGCCATGGATGAAGTTCATGAGACGTGCCTGCACGCTACCCCTGCCCCGCTGTTTAGGCAACCAAGCGCCATCCGCGATTCAAGTAAGGCAAGGCACACTATGCGGGTTCTTCACCGGCCTGCGCACGCTGCATACGCCGGTGTCGCTACACTTCCCACCCCTGATTCGGCCAGATGTCCGTGGACGCCGCTGCATCCGTTTACCCCCCAAGCTGGTATGCCGCCAGCCAACCCGAGCTTCCGCTACGCGCGCCCCTGCGGGGCCAGGCGCGCGCCGATGTGGCCGTGCTCGGCGCCGGCTACACCGGCCTGACCGCCGCATTGGCACTGGCTGAAAAGGGCTACAAGGTCACCGTACTGGAAGCCGAACGCGTGGGCTGGGGCGCTTCTGGCCGCAACGGCGGCCAAGCCATCGTCGGCTATGGCTGCGAACAGGACACGCTGGAAACCCTGGTGGGTGACGCCGATGCGCGGCTGCTGTTCGATTTCTCGCGCGAAGGCATGCACATGCTCAAGCAGCGCATTGCTCGCCACGGCATCGACTGCGACTGGCGCGACGGCCACGCCAGCGTGCCGATCCAGCCGCGCCAGGAACGCGCCCTGCGCAATGACATCGAGCGCATGGCGCAACGCTATGACTACCCGCTGGAATGGTGGGACCGCCCACGCCTGCAGCAGGAACTGGCCAGCGAACGCTACCTGGGCGCTGTCTACGACGCTGCCAGCGGCCACCTGCATCCGCTGGCTTATGCGCAGGGCCTGGCCCAGGCCGCTGAAGCCGCTGGTGTCACCATCCATGAGCAATCCGCGGTCACCCGGCTTGAACGCGGCCCGCAAGCAGCGCTGATCACCGCCCACGGCCGCGTTGACGCCGATTTCATCATCCTGGCCGGCAACGCCTGGCTGCAGGACATCGCCCCCGAGCTGGAAACCCGGATGATGCCGGTCGGCACCTATATCGGCGCCACCCGGCCACTGGGTGCCGAGCGCGCACGGGCACTGATCCGCAACGACATGGCCGTGGCCGACGTCAATTGGGCGCTGGACTACTTCCGCCTCAGTCGCGACCACCGCCTGCTGTTCGGCGGCCAAGCCAATTACTCCGCGCTGCCGCCACCGGGACTGCGCGCCAGCATGACCCGACGCATGCGCCGGGTATTCCCGCAGCTGGCCGATGTGGAGATGGAATACGTCTGGGGCGGCTATATCGACATCACCCGCAACCGCGCCCCGCACTGGGGGCGGATCACCCCGAACGTGTACTTCGCGCAGGGTTTTTCCGGCCACGGCGTCGCCAGCACCGGGCTGGCCGGTGAAGTGATCGCCGCCGCCATTGCCGGCCAGGCGCAGCGCCTGGACGTGTTCGAACGCATCCCACACGGCGTATTCCCGGGCGGCAAGGCCTTGCGCATGCCGATGCTGGTGGCGGCAATGTCCTGGTACAAGCTGCGCGATCTGTTGTGGTGAGGCGGGGATTGGGGACCGGGGATGAAGGGCGCGGATCACCGCGAGTGCAGGGCTGGCGCTTGCCAACCCCCACTCCCGGTCACATACAACCTCAAGCTCTTGCGCCCGCGGCCGCTATACCTTCCGATGCTCCCTACTCTCGCCACTACTGCCAGCACGCCACAGGCCGCCTTTGACAGTCCGTCGATCGCGCCCCTGCCCCAGCGCATCCTGTTGGTGGAGAACTCGCGCACCTTCACCACGATGCTGCGCGAGGCCATCGAGCAGCGACTGGAACTGCCGGTCAGCGTCGCCTCCAGCCTGGCCGAGGCCGGCGAACTGCTGGACCGTGAAGACGGCTGGTTCCTGGTCCTGACCGGGCTGGTGCTCGCCGATGGCGACCGCGACCAGGTGGTGCAGTATTTCGTCGACCGCGGCCTGCCCACCATCGTGGTCAGCGGTGTTTACGACGAGGACCTGCGCAAGCGCGTGCTGCAGCAGCAGATCATCGACTACGTGCTGAAGAACACCCCCGGCAGTGTCGATTACCTGGTCTGGCTGGTGCAGCGCATGGAGCGCAATCGCCGGATCGCCGCCTTGGTGGTGGACGATTCGCCGTCTGCACGCGCCTACGCGTCTGCGCTGCTGACGATGTACGGCTACCACGTCATCGAAGCCGACGACGGCAACGCGGCACTGCGTGCCATCGAGGCCGATCCGGCGATACGACTGGTCATCGTCGACGAGGAGATGCCGGGTATGCAGGGCGTCGAGCTCACCCGGCGGCTGCGCGCATTGCGTGCACGCGACAAGGTGGCGGTGATCGGCATTTCCGGCAATTCGGACCCGTCGTTGATCCCGCGGTTCCTGAAGAACGGCGCCAATGACTTCCTGCGCAAACCGTTCTCGCGCGAGGAATTCTTCTGCCGTGTGTCGCAGAACGTGGACCAGCTTGAGCTGATCGGCACGCTGCAGGATCTTGCCACGCGCGACTTCCTGACCGGCCTGCCGAACCGCCGCAGCTTCCTTGAGCAGAGTCAGCGCCAGCTCAGCGCCGTCGACAACGGCGGTATGGTCGCCGTGGCCATGGTCGATATCGATCACTTCAAGCATATCAACGACAGCCTTGGCCACGAGGCTGGCGACCAGGCCATCCGTGCGGTCGCCTCGGTACTGCAGGCCAACACCCGCAGCCAGGACATCAGCTCACGCTTTGGTGGCGAGGAGTTCTGCCTGATGGTTTCCGGCCTTGATGCAGCCGCCAGCGCCGCGCACTTCGAGAAAGTGCGGCAATCGGTAGCCGCCTTGCGACTGCCATTCGGCGACAGCATCCTGAGCATGACAGTGAGCATCGGCGTCTGCCGCATGCCCTTGCACAGCGGCAACCTGCACCAGCTCATCACCGAAGCCGACCGCCAGCTGTACCTGGCCAAGGCCGCCGGACGCAACCGCGTCTGCAGTGCCGATACGCACTGAAAGCCCTCATCCCCATATCTGAATGAAATCCTTGCCCCGCTACAGGCATTGATCCAGATCAACGCGCCTTCCCGGACCGCTCCCTACAGTGCAGCTCAAAGCACACAGAGGGAGAAGTGGCGGTGGCACTACTGGTCTGGCAAGACGATCTCAATACGGGCGTGGAGGTCATCGACCACCAGCACATGCGCATCGTGGAGATGCTCAACCACCTGCACGTCGCTCAAAAGAGTCTGGAGCGCGTCGCCGTGGCTGAAGTCATCGACGAACTGGTGGACTACACCATGTCGCACTTCGCCTTTGAAGAAGAGTTGATGGAAGAAGCCGGCTACCCCTTCTGCGCCGCCCACAAACGCGTGCACGAAGTATTCGGCAAGCGGGTCTCCGAGTACCGCATGCGCTTCCAGTCCGGCGAGGACGTCACCGACGAACTGCGCAACATGCTGTCACGCTGGCTGTTCAACCACATCCGTGGTGATGACAAGGCGTATGCCGAGCACGTCAAGCGCCACCTCAACCAGTTCGCCAGGGAGCACCAGGAAGGCAGCTGGCTGGGACGCACGCTGAAGCGCCTGTTCCGCTGATCCGCTTTGCGGGAGTGGCGCGACTGCGTGAAGCCCAGCAGATATCGCAACACCGCTACTCCTGCGTTTCATCGCTGCAGGAACGCCGCAAGGCGCACACGTCGCCGGTCTTGTGTGGGACCGGCAGTAGTCGCGACTTACGGCGTCCCTGCGGCACCCTGCCGCTGCCAACGGCGGATTGCCAACAACGCAAGTGCCGTCAGCAGCGCGGTGCCGCACAGATAGCCGCCAACCGCGGCGATGCCGAACTTTCCGGCCAGCCAGGTCGCCGCATAAGGCGCGGGGGCGGCGCCCAGAATCCCCGCCAGATTGAATGACAACGACGCGCCGGTATAGCGCACCTGCACCGGATACAGGCTGGCCAGCATCGTGCCGCAGGGTCCGTAGGTCAGGCCCATCAGGAACAGGCCCAGCGACAGGAACAGCAATACCTGCAAGGGATGCCCGGCCTGGAACAGGGGTTGGAACAGCAGGCCGAATACAAAGATGCCCAGCGTCGCCCACAACATCGCCTTGACCGTACCATGACGATCGCCGTACAGCGCCGCCAATGGAATGCCGGCAGCGAAGAACAGGATGCCGACCATCTGCAGCAGCAGGAAGTCCTCGCGCGCATAGCGCAGCACCGACGTGCCGTGGCCCAGCGTGAACACCGTCATCAGGTAGAACAGCACGAAAGTGGCGAACGCCGCCAAGGTGCCAACGACCACCGCGAAGCCATGGCGGACCAGCACCTCACGCATTGGCAGGCGCACGCGCTGGCCCTGGTCCAGCGCCTTCTGGAAATCCGGCGTCTCGCGGATGTTCAAGCGCACCCACAGCCCCACGATCACCAGCAACGCACTGGCGACGAACGGCACGCGCCAGCCCCAGGACAGGAAACTGGCATCGTCCAGAGCCCGCCCCAGCAACAGGAAGGTACCGGCCGACAGCAGGAACCCCAGCGGCGCACCCAACTGCGGGAACATCCCGTACCAGGCGCGCTTGCCCGGCGGCGCGTTCTCGGTCGCCAGCAACACCGCGCCGCCCCATTCCCCGCCAAGCCCGAGGCCCTGCCCAAACCGACAGAGTGCCAGCAACAGCGGCGCTGTCACGCCGATGTCGTGATAGGTCGGCAACAGCCCGATCGCCACCGTCGACAATCCCATGGTCAGCAGTGCTGCAACCAGCGTTGCCTTGCGCCCGATCCGGTCGCCGTAGTGCCCGAACACCGCCGAGCCCACCGGCCGCGCGATGAACGCCACCGCAAAAGTCGCCAACGACTGCAGCAGCGCGGCGTCATTGCTGCTCTCGGGAAAGAACAGCTTGGGAAACACCAGCACCGCCGCCGTGGCGTAGATGTAGAAGTCGAAAAACTCGATGGTGGTGCCGACAAGACTGGCCGCCAGGACGCGGCGCGGGGAGTTCAGAGGGGCGGAGCTGGCTGCGGTGGACATGGCCGTGACAGGAAAAATAATGGCCGCAGTCTGCCATGCAGCGCCGCCGCGGCCGTCATTTGGTTGCAGCCGACACCGTTGCTTGCCGACGCTGCCATCTTCACCGGGAGGGCTGGAAACTGTTGGCACTGGTGGTGGTCACAGCATCGCCCCTCGCATGGATGCATTGCCCATGACGGTGACTTCCAGACGTTTCCGTCACCCCCTCGCCCATCTGGACGCGTTGTGGGAGCGGCGCAAGCCGCGAAGCATGCATCACATCAGCGATAGGCATCTCTGCGACCCGGTGGTTTGTCGGCTTCGCGACTCACCTCGCTCCTGCACGTCTGCGCACGCCCAGCTGATCTGCAAAGCCCCTGCCGAGCATGGCTCGGCACTACAGCTGCCGGTTGTCGCGCACCGACCCAAGCATCCACTGCGGCAGGAATGAACATCCTGAAAACATTTTTTTGCACTCCTATGCACATCCATTAACCGCATCCGATTGTCGCCTGTTGAAGCCGCACAAATTCACGGATCGATACAGGTTGGCGGGGTTAGCGTTGATCCCGCGTCAGAAGCGCGATGAAGATGAACCCGAAGGAGCAGACCAATGAACAACCGACCGCTACGTACCGCATTGATTGCAGCCGCGCTGACATTGGCCGGCAGCGGCATCGCCCAGGCGCAGGATGCACTGACCGCGCCGCAGGTGCGTGCGCACCTTGAGTCGCAAGGCTATACCAACATCAAGGACGTCAAGTTCGACGACGGCATGTGGGAGGCCGATGCAACCAGCGCCGATGGCAAGCAGGTCGACGTGAAGATCGACCCGCGCAATGGCACCGTTTACCCGGACAAAGCGGTATCGCAGCTGAGCGAGGCAGATATCCGTGCACAGCTCGCCGGCGCCGGCTACACCGGCGTCAGCGATGTAAAACTGGATGACGGCATGTGGAAGGCCAAGGGCCGAACCGCCAGCGGGGAGAAGGTCGAGGTGCGTTTGGACCCGGCGACCGGCGCGGTGGTTGCGCAGGAAAAAGAGTAAGCCAATGTGAAATCCGAGCTGCATGCTCCGCCCCTCCCCTTTGGCGTAGCCAAGGGGGAGGCTGGGAGGGGGTAGCTTTTGCTGTTGCTTGCAAGGCTTCAAACGCAACAGCCAAAGCTCAACAGCCAACCCCTCCCCAGCCCTCCCCTTCGCTACGCGAAAGGGAGGGGGCAAAAGCCCCTCCCCTTTGGCGTAGCCAAGGGGGAGGCTGGGAGGGGGTAGCTTTTGCTGTTGCTTGCAGGGTTTCAAACGCAATAACCGAAGCTCAACAGCCAACCCCTCCCCAGCCCTCCCCTTCGCTACGCGAAAAGGAGGGGGCAAAAGCCCCTCCCCTTTTGGCGCAGCCAAGGGGGAGGTTGGGAGGGGGTAGCTTTTGCTGTTGCTTGCAGGGTTTCAAACGCAATAACCGAAGCTCAACAGCCAACCCCTCCCCAGCCCTCCCCTTGGCTTACGCCAAAGGGAGGGAGCAGATCAGCCTTCCAGATTGATCCAGGTCGCCTTCATCTCGGTGTATTTTTCGAAAGCGTGCAAGGACTTGTCGCGGCCATTGCCTGATTGCTTGTAGCCACCAAACGGCGCAGTCATGTCGCCGCCGTCCCAATAGTTCACCCATACGCTGCCCGCTCGCAGGCCACGCGCAACACGATGCGCACGCGACACGTCGCGCGTCCATACGCCGGCCGCCAAGCCATACTCGGTGTCATTGGCCAACTGCAAGGCGTGCTGCTCGCCATCGAACGCGATCACCGACAGCACCGGGCCGAATATCTCCTCGCGGGCGATGCTCTGTTGCGGACTGACTTCATCAAACACCGTCGGTTCGATGTAGCACCCGCCAGCAACGACATCCGCACGTTTGCCACCCAGCAATAGCCGCGCGCCTTCCGCGCTACCTTTCTCCACGTAACCAAGCACGCGCTGGGTCTGTGCTTCATCCACCATCGCACCCATGGCTGCCTTCGGCTCGAACGGATGCGCAGGTTGCATATGCCGGCCATGCTCGATCACCTTGGCGACAAACGCGTCCTTGATCGAACGCTCCACCAGCAGACGCGAACCGGCCGTGCACACTTCACCCTGGTTGTAGAAGATCGCGCTCGCCGCCGCCTCAGCTGCTTTGTCCAGATCATGCGCATCGGCAAACACGATGTTCGGGCTCTTGCCGCCGCATTCCATGTAGGCGCGCTTCATGTTGGACAGACCTGCACATTGCAGCAGCCGCTTGCCAACCGCAGTGGAGCCGGTGAACACCAAGCCATCCACGTCCATATGCAGCGCCAGCGGCTCGCCGGCGCCCTTGCCAGTGCCGGGCACCACGTTGAACACACCATCCGGAACACCGGCTTCGCTCACCAGCTCGGCGAAGCGCAAAGCGCTCAAAGGCGACTTCTCCGAAGGCTTGAGCACCACCGAATTGCCGGCCGCCAGTGCCGGCGCGATCTTCCAAGCTGCCATCAGCAAAGGGAAATTCCACGGCACGATGGCGCCGATCACGCCCAGTGGCTCGCGCGTGATCAAGCCCAATTCGTTGGCACCGGTCGGGGCCACTTCGCCGTACAACTTGTCCACCGCCTCCGCCGTCCACTGGATGCAGCGGATCACCCCACCGATATCCACCTGCCGTGCCTGCGCCACCGGTTTGCCCATGTCCAGGGTCTCGAGCAGGGCAAGCTCATCGGCATGCGCCTCCACCAGGGCCGCCAACTTCAGCAAGACCTGCTTGCGCCTGGCCGGCTTCAGTGCTGCCCAATGCCCCGCACTGAAACTGCGACGCGCCGCCGCCACCGCATGATCGATGTCGACCTGGCCAGCATCGGCGATCTGGCCCAGGACGCGCCCGTCAATCGGGCTGATGCAGTCGAAAGTGGCCCCCGATGCGGCGTCCACGTACTGCCCATTTATGAACGCGCGGGTGCGCAGCGACAGACGGTCGGCAAGGCTCTGCCACTGTTCACGGATATGGGGCGTGTTCATGAGTTTTCCCGGTTGCGAAGGCTTTGTTGCTGGCGTTCATGGTACGCCGACCACCGTAGGGCACCGACACGGACCTGTTATTTTCCGCAAATACAAGGGTTGGCCCCGGCTCGTGCTGGCTTCACAATGCCGCTCCACGTTTCTGGCAGCGCTCATGGACATCATCGTCAACGAAGAACTCAAGGCCTATATCGATCCGCTCACGCAGGACGAACACGACGCGCTGGAGCGCAGTCTGCTGGCCGAGGGTTGCCGCGACGCACTGGTGCTGTGGGGCGATGTACTGATCGATGGGCACAACCGTTACGGCATCTGTTCCAAGCATGGCATCCCGTTCAACACCGTGCAGAACACCCGCTTCAAGTCCATGGATGACGTGCACCTGTGGATGATCGAGCAGCACCTGGGCCGGCGCAGCGTCTCCGATTACCAGCGCGGCGTGCTCGCCCTGCGCAAGCGCGACATCCTGGAAACCCGCCGTCGGGCTGAACAGGAGCAACTGCGCCGTGAGAGCGACGGTGAAGCTGCGATCAACGACGCCAACAGCGATGCCGACACCCCGCCGTGGGAGCCCGCGCCCAAGCTGTCCAAGGCCGATCTGGCCCGCGAAGCCAAGCTCAGTCCCAGCCAGGTGACGATGATCGAGAAGATCCACGAGCACGCCGCCGCCGAGGTGATCGAGGCGATGCGCGTGGGCGCGATCTCGCTCAGTGCCGCCGCCACCGTGGCCAGCCTGCCGGAGGAAGAGCAGCGCGCGGCAGCCCGTGGCGGCAAGGATGAACTCAAGCAGGCCGCCAAGCGCGTGCGCGATGCCAAGCGCAAGCCCAAGCCTGCACGCGAGGATGCCGATGACGAAGCACAGCCGCTGAGCATGGCCGAAGCGGATGGCCTGGATGGCGCCGCCGAAAGCCCGGAAATGCAGGCCCTGCGCCAGCGCGTGGCTTCGCTTACCGCCGAGAACCAGGCCCTGCGCATGGAATTGGATGCCCTGCGCGCACGCATGCTGGCCGCCCAGGCAGAAGAGCCCATCGACGCTTGATTGCACTGAGCCGGCCGCCTAGGCTGCGTTCATCCCTGCAAGGAGCATGTGATGGCCTCGGCCTCCCCCGAACTTGAAGCTTTTGTCCGCGATGCCTTGATGCGCGGGCACAGCCGCCAGCAGGTCAGCAGCGCGCTGCTGGCCGCCGGTTGGAGCGAACAGCAGATCAGCGGCGTACTCGGCGGTTGGGCCGACGTTGATTTCCCGCTACCGGTACCACGCCCACGCGCCTCGCTGTCGGCTCGCGAAGCCTTCGCCTATCTGGTGCTGTTCAGTACCTTGTACTTCTTTGCCTGGAACCTGGGCAGCCTGCTGTTCCAGCTTATCCAGTACGCCCTGCCCGACCCGGCTGATCCCGATTGGCAGCTGATGCGCTTGAGCGGAGGTATCCGTTGGGCGATCTCGGCCTTGGTCATCGCCTTCCCGGTGTTCGTCTTCGCCGCCCACCGCGTCAGCCGCGACGTGGACAGGCATCCGATCAAGCGGCTGTCGCCGGTACGCCGCTGGCTCACCTATCTGACCCTGTTCGTGGCGGCCACCGTCCTGATCGGCGACCTCACCGCCCTGGTCTTCAACCTGCTCGGTGGCGACCTCAGCCTGCGCTTTGTGCTCAAGGTGCTGGTGGTGGGTGCCATCGCCGGCACGGTGTTCGGTTACTACCTGTGGGACCTGCGCCAAGAGGAGGTCGAGGCATGAGCCGCACTGCTTGGGGCACCCGCGTACTCTGGGCGACCGGCATCGTCACTGCAGCCGCAATTGCAGCCGGTGTCTGGGTGATCGATTCACCGTCGCAGCAACGACTCAAGCGGCTGGATGAGGCGCGTGTGTCGCATCTGCGCACGCTGGAAATCGCAGCCGGCAACTACTGGCGCGAGAACGATGCGCTGCCGCCGAATATCCTCGCGCTGGCCGCGCAACCCGGCATGGTCCTGACCTACAAGGATCCCGGCGGTGGGCCCGACTACCGTTACCGCGCCCTGGATCCCACCCATTACGAGTTGTGCGCGCAGTTCGATACCAGCACCGCGGACGGCCCCCAGCGTGCCGGCGAATGGGCGCACCCTGCAGGCAACCACTGCTTCCGCCGGGCGGTAAGCGCAAAGGACAGCGACTAAGCCGTGAGCCCACAGGACGATCCGCGCCGCGCGCAGTTGCGCCGCCTCAAGTTGTACGCGGTGGCAATGCTGCTGGCGATGCTGGCGGGCTTCGTCGTCAGCCACATCAACGGCGAACGCGGCATTTGGGCGTGGGTGGGTGCCTTCTGTGAGGCGGCCACGGTGGGCGCCCTGGCGGACTGGTTCGCGGTCGTGGCCTTGTTCCGGCGACCGCTGAACCTGCCGATTCCGCATACGGCCATCATTCCGCGCAACAAGGAACGCATCGCCGACAGCCTGGCGGTGTTCGTCCGCGACCATTTCCTGGAGCCGGAAGCACTGCTGGCCAAGCTGAAGGTGTTCGACCCCGCCACCCGCCTGGGCGAATGGCTGGCGCAACCGGCGCAGGCCAGGATGCTGGCCGGGATGGCACGCGGCTGGGCGGTGCAGGCATTGGACCTGCTCGACGAGGCGGCAGTGCGTCGTTCCATCCAGGGCTTCGTGGTGGCGCAGCTGAGGCAATGGAACGCTGCGGGAACCGCAGGTGAACTGCTGGGTCTGCTGACTGCCGACAACCGCCACCAGCGCGTGCTCGATGAAGGGCTTACCCGCATCGCCCATTGGCTGGACAACGACAAGGTACGACAACAAGCCTCGGCCTTGATCGTGCGTTACATCCGCAAGGAATGGCCCAAGCTGGCCAGCACCGTGGATTGGGTCAAGCCCATCGACGAGATCGGCGATTCACTGGCCGACAGGCTGGCGCGCGCCGGTCTGGAAGAGCTGCAGGCGATCCTGTCGCAGCCCGAGCATCCACTGCGGCAGGACTACGCTGCATGGATCGCCGATTACATCCGCCGCCTGCGCGACGATCCCGCCTTGGCTGCGAAAGTGGACGCACTGAAGCAGCAGGTGATCGATCACCCAGCTGTGCAGGAATATGTGCAGGGCTTGTGGCAGCGCGTGCATGACTATCTGCGCACCGACCTGTCCCGCGAAGAGTCGGTGCTGGCCGGCCACCTGGAACGCAGCCTTGGCAAGCTGGGCACCAGCATCGGCAGCGATCCGGCCCTGCGCGACGCGCTGAACCAGCACATGCTGGCGGGCGCGGAAAAGCTGACCAACCGCCTGCGCAGCGGCGTCACCAACCATATCGCCCAGACCGTGAAGGCATGGGATGAAAAGAAGCTGGTCGAACAGTTGGAGCTCAGCGTCGGCCGCGACCTGCAGTACATCCGTTTCAACGGGACGCTGGTAGGCGGCCTGATCGGCCTGCTGCTGCATGCCCTGACCGGCTGGCTGAAGTTCTGACCCCGCCACGGTAGGACCGGCAACGCTTGTGGGAGCGGCGTAAGCCGCGAAGCCGGTTCCCTGTCAGGCCACCGCGTTTCCGCGATCCGTACGAGCCAAGCGCATTTCCAGATTGCAACCGAACCGGTGATTGGACAGATCGTGAGCTTCGCGGCTGACGCCGCTCCTATACCAGCCGCGCTTCTTGTGGGAGCGGCGCAAGCCGCGAAGCTGAGATCCCATCCGGACGATACATGTCCTGCAACCCGTGCATTCCAACCACATCTCCGGATTTCGATCGAGCCAGTGATTGGACAGCTTGTGAGCCTCGCGGCTTACGCCGTTCCCACAAGCAATCCATGGCTTTTTTTAACACTTGCCACGATGCACAACGCGATCCATGGCAGCACCGAGAGATCACTTTCCTCCGCGAAAACATCGCACTCCAGAAAGTTCAACACTCTCAAAAGACAATTTAGCTTGCCCTCATAAATAAGAATGGTTATCGTTACGAACTAGGCCGTACGCCCAGCCCCTCGCGGCAGCGATGCACTGCATCCACCCGCCAAGCCCCGTGTACCCCCGATAGATACCAAGCCGCGCGACGCCAATGAGCGAACGCGCAGCGCATGCGGGCAGCACGCGGGAAACCTCTTCCGGCACCTCACACGCCAGTCGTGTAGCAGAGCCGTGGGCACTCCTCCTGTTGGCCGCACCACTTTCGCCACTCAGGAAACGCCGATGCATAACCCCCGTGCAACCACTCCGCTTTCGCTTTCACTGCTATCGACCGCGCTGGCGGTCGCTCTGGCTGGCAATCCGGCTTCCGCGCACGCAGAAGCACCTGCAGACAATGCAACCACGCTGGATGCCGTGAAGGTCGTCGCCGAAGGCGAGCTGGCGAACTCCTATACCGTCAAGCACGCCAAGACCGCGACCAAGCTGGACCTGTCACTGCGTCAGACGCCGCAGTCGGTCACTGTCATCACCCGTCAGCGGCTGGACGACATGGGTCTGTTCTCGCTGTCCGACGTGATGGGCCAGGTTACCGGCGTGCATGTGTCTGTCACCGACAGCGAGCGCATCAACTACGTCTCGCGCGGCTACAACATCACCAATTTCCAGGTCGACGGCATGCTCAACACGTTTGGTGGGTCGATCAAGACCAATACCGACAACGTGATCTACGAGCGCATCGAAGTGGTGCGTGGCGCCACCGGCCTGACTACCGGTGCAGGCGATCCGTCCGGCACCATCAGCTTCGTGCGCAAGCGTCCCACCGATACCGTGCAGATGGGTGCCAACCTGACGCTCGGCCGTTGGGGCAACCAGCGCATGGAGTTCGACATCGGCGGCCCGGTGGCCTGGGACGGTCGCATCCGTGCCCGCGCGGTCGCTGCCAAGCAGCAAAGCGATTCGTTCCGCGATGTCTACAAACTCGACAAGAATGTGTTCTACGGCATCATCCAGGCCGACGTCAGCAACAGCACCCTGCTTGAGCTCGGCTACGAGTACCAGTCGCCCGAGACCTCCGGCGTGACCTGGGGCGTGGTGCCTTACTGGGGTGTGGACGGCAAGCCGGCCAAGCTGCCGCGCTCAACCAACCTGTCGGCGTCGTGGAGCCAGTGGCCGATCGTCGAGAAGACCAGTTTTGCCCGCATCGAGCAGCAGCTCCGCGCCGGCTGGGCATTGAAGGGCAGCTTCACCCACGCCGACCGTGAAACCGATGGCAGCGTCTGGTACGGCGCCAATGGCTTCCCGCGCCCGGATGGCACCGGCGTCACCGCCTACCTCTCTCACTTCGCCGAACAGAGCACGATGGATGTGTTCGACGTGAACGTCGGTGGCAACTTCAAACTGTTCGGCCGCGAGCACGAGCTGGTGTTCGGTCTGGGCGAGTCCGTGCGCAAGGGCGAGTACCCGTCCATCACCATCCCCGACTATCCCGACGACTACGCGCAGGTGCCGGACTGGCGCAACTGGACCGGCAACATCCCGGAACTGCCGATCGTCCGCAACGGCTACCTGGGTTCGGAAGATGAATTGAAGCAGCGCGCTGCCTATGTCGCCGCCCGCCTGCAGTTGGCTGACCCTCTATTGGCCGTCGCCGGTGCCCGCTACAGCACCTGGGAGACCAAGACCTGGCGTTACAGCTACGACACCGCCGGCAACCGCACCGGTACCACCCGCACTGGCTACAAGCCGGAGAACACGCTTACCCCGTATCTTGGCCTGATCTACGACATCAACAAGTACTTCAGCGCCTACGCCAGCTATACCGACATCTTCCAGCCGCAGAACTACCGCGACAAGAACAACAGCTACCTGGAGCCGGTGGTCGGCGACATGTGGGAAGCCGGCTTCAAGGCTGAATTCTTTGATGGCCTGCTCAGTACCTCGGCCGCCATGTTCAAGGGCGTCAAGGACAACGTCGCCGAACTGGACGACAGCGTACCGGTGAACTCGTTGCCCGATGGTTCCAGCGCCTACCGTTCCACCGGCAAGGGCAACAAGGTCAAGGGTTGGGAAGTCGAAGCACAGGGCAGCCTGGGCGAGCATTGGAACCTGTCGGCCGGCTTCGCCCATACCACCACTTACAGCCAGGCAGGCGTTCGCCAGAACACCACCACCCCGGTGGACACCTTCCGCCTCAACACCAGCTGGCGTCCGGGCGGTGCCGAAGGTCGCTTCTGGCTGGGCGGCGGCGCCACCTGGCAGAGCGAAATCTGGCGCAACAGCAGCAAGCCCGCCGCCGACTACCTGACCAGTGGCCGCACCGTAAGTGCGCGCATCACCCAGGACTCGTTCTACCTGCTGAACCTGTCGGCGGGCTACCGCTTCAACCAGAACTTCAGTGCCCAGCTCAACGTCAACAATCTGCTGGACAAGGCGTACTTCAGCAACGTGGGCTTCTACAACGGCGTGTACTGGGGTGAGCCGCGCAATGTGCTGCTGACCCTGCGCTGGAAGCTCTGATCCCTCCAGGGAAACCACTGCGACGCAGTGGCGGCCAGGGACGGCCGACTTACACCACGCCACCGGCACCGCCGGTGGCGTCCGTATTGATCCGACTATGCAGGTCTCCGTGGACAGCACGCCTCTCGCCAGCCCCTGGTACACCCGTTTTGGCAGTTTCCTCGCACGCCCCTGGCTGGGTGTGTTGTCGCGCTCGCTGGCCGCCATCGTTGGCGGCTATGCCTTGGCCGCCACTTGTTCGATGTTCTTCGCGGTGGCCTTGCCGATCGCCCGCAGCCAGGCGGTGCTGACCGGCATGCTGGTCGCTATCGTGTTGTGCGCCTGCGCCGCGTTGTGGGCGTTCGCCACCCGCAGCGCTTTGCGTGCCTGGGTCGGCATCCTGGTCCCGACCGCGCTGTTGTGGCTGGGTACCCAGTGGTTGGGAGCTGCCGCATGAAGAACGGATTCCGCCAATCGATGGCGTGGCTGCATACATGGACCGGTTTGCTGGTCGGTTGGTTGCTGCTGCTGATCTTCATGGCTGGCACCGCCAGCTATTACCGCGAGGAGATCAGCCGCTGGATGCGGCCTGAGCTGCCGCGCAGCACGGTCAGTGCCGACCAGGCCGCCGCCAATGCACTGGCCTTCCTGCAGCACAAGGCACCGCAAGCCGAAAGCTGGAATGTCAGTTTGCCCGACACACGCAATCCGACCATGCGCACGTTCTGGCGCAACCCCGAATCCATGGTCAAACCGCCAGCCGAGGGTGAGAAGCGTCGCCGTCGTGGCGGCGGCCGCTTTGGCGACGCCACCCTCGATGCCAACACCGGCCAGGAAGTCAGTGCGCGCGAAACCCGTGGTGGCGATTTCTTCTATCGCCTGCATTTTGACCTGCACTACATCCCGGTGATCTGGGCACGCTACATCGTCGGTTTCTGCGCGATGTTCATGCTGGTGGCCATCATCAGCGGCGTCATCACCCACAAGAAGATTTTCAAAGACTTCTTCACCTTCCGCCCGCAGAAGGGACTGCGCTCCTGGCTGGATTTCCACAACGTCAGCGCGGTGATGGCACTGCCCTACCACGCCATGATCACCTACACCGGCATCGTCACCTTGATGTTCCTGTACCTGCCGTGGGGCGTGAAATCGGCCTATCCGAACGACGAGGACGCCTTCTTCAGCGAAGCCTTCGCGCGCATGGCCGAAGTGGAATCCCCGGCACAAGGCACGGCGGTGCCCGTGCCGATCCAGCAATTGATGGACAGCGCGCGCAAGCAGTGGAACGGCGCCGATATCGCCGGCTTCACTGTGTACCGGCCCGGCGCGGCGAACGCGGTGGTCGACATCCAGCAGCGCGATGGGAAGCGCCCGTCGATAGACACGCCTTCGCTGCGCTATGACGCAGTCAGCGGCCAGTTGCTGGAAGCCAGCCCTGGCGCCGGTGGCGCGACGCAGACGCGTGGCGTGATGTACGGCCTGCACCTGGCACGCTTCGCGGACTGGGGGCTGCGCGCCCTGTTCTTCCTGTCCGGCCTGATCGGCTGCCTGATGGTGGCAAGCGGCGTGGTGCTGTGGGCGGTGAAGGAGCGGCCCAAGCATGCCAAGTCCGGCAAGACCGGTTTCGGCCTGCGCCTGGTCGATGCCTTGAACATTGGTGCCGTCGCCGGTTTGCCGGTCGCCTTCGCCGCTTATTTCTGGGGCAACCGCTTGTTGCCTGTGCAACTGGCCGAACGTTCGGCTGCAGAGGCCAATGTGTTCTTCTGGGCCTGGGGCGCTGCCCTGCTGGCGGCTTTCGTCTGGCCCAAGCGGATGATGTGGGCCTGGCAGCTGTATGTCGGCGCAGCCTTGTTCGCGCTGATCCCCCTGCTCAATGCCTCGACCACGAATGCGCATCTTGGCGCGAGCATTGCCGCCGGCGACTGGGTATTGGCCAGCTTCGACCTGTGCATGATCGCCTTCGGCGCGATGCTGGCCTACTGCGGCTGGCGCATGCAGCACTGGCAGCCACCGTTGAGTGCCGCGGAGAAAAAGCGCAGGCAACAAGCGGCTGCGGAGGCGAGCGCATGATGCTGCTTGTCCTGGGTATGTCGTTCGCCGCCTTTGTTGCGCTGTCCTTTGCGATGGAAAAGCACCAGTTGGACCTTTACGGCAAGGCTGCTGCGAGCACTGCACGCATGCAGCTGTGGCGCTGGTTAGGCTGGGGCCTGCTGACCGCCGCATTCGCGCTGTGCGTGTGGCGACACGGCTGGGCGCTGGGGCCGGTGTGGTGGTTGGGTGCGATGACGGTCGCCGGCCTGCTATTGGCTTTCGGCCTGTACCCCTACCGGCCGCGCTGGATAGCCCCTTTGGCGTGGGTGTTGCCGGTAGCCGGATTGGCGGCAGCAAGCCTTCTGTAGAGCCGAGCCATGCTCGGCTGGGACGTTACCAGCCAGGGCGAGAAGCACCCCTCCCCAGCCCTCCCCTTCGCTGCGCGAAAGGGAGGGAGCATGGTAGTGCCGAGCCATGCTCGGCTGGGGCATTGCCGAGCAAAGCAAAAGCACCCCTCTCCAGCCCTCCCCTTCGCTGCGCGAAAGGGAGGGAGCACCGGTAGCGCCGAGCCATGCTCGGCTGGGGCATTACCGAGCAAATCAAAAAAACACCTCTCCAGCTCCCCTTCGCTGCGCGAACGGGAGGGAGCACGGTGGGCGGCGGTTTTATCGGGCAGGCCTCTGCCGAGCATGGCTCGGCACTACCGGCGAGCGCTGAGCATGGCTCGGCACTACAGGTGCGGCGGTTTAGACCCGGCGCAGTTCCCAGGCGCGGTGGATGCGGGCGTTGCGCTCGAAATCCGGGCCGATGGTCTGCGCGGAGATTTCGCGGCAATGCGCGAACTCGGCAATGGCGTTCTCTTCCAGCTTGAAGCGGCGGAAGTTGTTGGAGAAATACAGCACGCCATCGGAAGTCAGACGCGCCATCGCTGCACGCAGCAGGCGCACATGCTCGCGCTGGATGTCGAAATCGTCGGCACGCGCCGAGTTGGAGAAGGTCGGCGGGTCGCAGAAGATCACGTCGTAACGGTTTTTCTCCGCTTCCAGCCAGGTCACCGCATCGGCCTGCACCAGGGTGTGCTGGCTGCCGCCCTTGCCGTTGAGCGCGAGGTTGTCGGCACACCATTGCAGGTAGGTACCGGACAGATCCACGCTGGTGGTCGAGCTGGCGCCAGCAACTGCCGCTTCCACGCTGGCCACGCCGGTGTAGCAGAACAGGTTGAGGAAGCGCTTGCCGCGCGCTTCCTGCGCCATGTGCGTGCGCAGCGGGCGGTGGTCCAGGAACAGGCCGGTGTCCAGGTAATCGAACAGATTCACCCGCAGCAGCGCATCGTTCTCGCGCACCAGGATGAACTCGCCGCGCTGCTCGAAACGACCATACTTGCTGCCGCCCTTGCCACGCTCACGTGACTTCAGCGCGACCTGCTCGGCCGGCACCTGGAATACCTCGCGCGCGGCAGCCAGCAGTTCATTGCGGCGACGGCGCACGTCCACGTCCGGAATGGTGGCCGGTGCGGCATATTCCTGCACATGCAGGAAGGTGCGGTTCTTGCCACCGTCCTCGCGGTAGACGTCGATGGCGGCCGCGTATTCCGGCAGGTCGGCATCGTAGGCGCGGAAGCAGGTGATGCCCTCGCGCGACAACCAGTTCTTGTACTTCTTCAGGTTCTTGCGCAGGCGGTTGGCCACCATCTGCGCGCCTTCGCTGAGTTCGCGCGGCTGGCCGGCGTTCTCGCGCTCGGGCACGGCAATCGGGTCACAGACGATCAGCGCGCATTCGATGGCGCCATTGAACATCTGGTACTTCTTGGCCGCACGCAGGCCGGTGGCGAAGGCCAGGTCGGCGCTGCCGCACAGCAGGCTTGCACGCCAGGTGGGCACCGCACGCTTGAGCGCATCACCAATACGGCGATACAGCACGGTGTCGGCGGCCAGGCGTTCATCGTAAGGGGGATTGCAGACCACGCAGCCGGTTTCCTGCGGCGGCACCTGCACGTCGGCCACGTCCCGCACGCCGAACCAGATGGCCTCGCTGACGCCCGCCACCTCGGCGTTTTCCTTGGCCGCACGGATTGCCGCCGGATCGATGTCGCTGCCGTGGATGACCTGCTTGAGCGCGGCACGACCGGCCTGCTCGCGCTCGCGCGCTTCGGCCATCAGTTCCTTCCACTGCGCCTGGTCAAAACCACGCCAGCGGCTGGGCGGGATGCTGCCGTGGCGCTGCAGGCCCGGCGCAACATCGGCGGCCATCAAGGCGCCTTCGATCAGCAAGGTGCCGCTGCCGCACATCGGGTCGAGCAGGCCACCGCCTTCGGCATGGATCTTCGGCCAGTTGGCGCGCAGCAGCACGGCGGCAGCCAGGTTTTCCTTCAGCGGCGCGTCGTTCTGCGCCATGCGCCAACCACGGCGGTGCATCGGGCCACCGCCCAGGTCGATGGAGATGGTGGCCCTGCCCTTGCGCAGCGACAGGTTGATGCGCACATCCGGGAACTCGACGTTCACCGACGGCCGCTCCATGCCCTGGTCACGCAGGCTGTCGACCACGCCGTCCTTGACCCGCTGCGCGGCAAAGCGCGCGTGGGTAATGGCGGTGCCGGACACATGCGCGTCCACCGACAAGGTCAGCTCCGGGCTGATGTGCTGGTCCCACGGCATTGCCGCCACGCCCTGGTACAGCGAGTTCTCGTCCGGGCAGTCGAATTCCTGCAGCGGCCACAGCACGCGGCTGGCCAGGCGCGACCACAGCACCACCCGCTGCGCGTCGCGCAGCTCGCCCTCGGCATTGACGCCGGCAATGGTGGCGGTCGCCCGCGGCAGGCCCATCGCCAGCAGTTCGTCGGCGAGCAGGTATTCAAGGCCCTTGGCGCAGGAAACAAAGAAATTCACGGGAGATATCAACTTTCGAAGAGGGAATCGGGCCAGCCAGGCGGGCAGGCACGGTGGCCGGCCCCGGGGCATCCAGGGCCGCTATTGTAGGCAGTTGCCCGCCGCGCCGTCGGAATCGGCCGGCGGCGGCGTTCACAAACCGCGCAGCAAGGCCTCGAAGGCCTGCGCCGAGGCGTCCACATGGCGCATCAGGCGGTGGCCGTCATCGACCAGCAGCAGCCGCGCCCTGCGCTCGGCGACCCAGGCGATCACGTCGGCGGCCGGGATCAGCTCGTCGTTCCAGGCGTGGACCACGCTGATCGGCACCGACGCCGCGTCCAGCGCCGGCATCGGACCCATCGTGGTGGGCGGCACCATCAGGAACAGCCCGGCCACCGGCACCTGCAGCGAGGTGATCGCCGAGATATAGGCGCCCAGGCTGGATCCGCCCAGCACCAGCGGGCCACGCGCCGCCATCTCGGCCGCGCGTTCGACCAGCCGCTGCAGGCGCGCCGGCACATCGCCGACCCGGCTGATCTCGTGCCTGGCGTCCAGGTCGGTGTAATCCGGGCGTTCGTGGCTCCAGCCCAGGCGTTCGGCCACCTCGGCCAGCGCGGTGACCTTGGTGGCGTCGGGGCCGCTCTCGAAGCCGTGCGACAGGATGCAGTGGCCGCGACTCATGGCTGGCGGCAGGTCATGGGGAAATTCATGGGTGAATGCTAGCATCCACCCATGCACCTGCCGCCACCCATCATCGCCAAACCGCTGCCCTACGAACACCTGCTGGCGCAGCGCAAGCCCACCGACATCGACCTGGTGGTGATCCACTGCACCGAACTGCCGGACCTGGCCACCGCGCGCGAGTATGGCGAGCGCGCCCTGTACGACAACGGCAGCGGCAACAGCGGCCATTACTACATCGACCGCGATGGCAGCATCCAGCAATACGTGGCCCTGGACCGGGTGGCCCACCACGTGCGCGGTATCAATCCGCGCTCGATCGGCATCGAGCTGGTCAACAACGGGCGCTGGCCAAACTGGTTCGACTCCAACCACCAGACCATGACCGAGCCCTACCCGGAAGCGCAGATTGCAGCGCTGGTACGCCTGCTGGAGTGGTTGCCACAGGCAGTACCGTCACTGCGCTACATCGCCGGCCACGAGCAATTGGATACCGCCCTGGAACCTGCCAGCGACAATTCCAGCCTGAGTGTGCAACGCAAACTCGATCCCGGTCCGCTATTCCCCTGGGAGCTGGTGCTGCGTGCCGTCGAGCTGCAGAGAATGCCGGGCTGACTGCTGTCCCGGCAGCTGCCTACTGCGGCAGGTACTGGAATTTCTCGCCCGCCGTCACCGCCAGATCAAGCCGGTTGATCGCAGGTGCGATCGGGCAAACCACATGCGGGGTGAACGCGCAGGGGGGATTCTCGGCACGATTGAAGTCCAGTTCCACGACGCCATCCGTGGGCATTTCCGCATACACATAACGCGCACCGCCATACGTCTCGCGGCCGCTGGTGCGGTCGGAAAGCAGGAAGAACAAGCGCCGCGACGGCGGTGCGGACTCATCCAGCACCGGCTGCAGGTGATAGCTGCGCCCGCCAATCTCGAACACCGCCTCGCCCGGCACCAGCGCCGGCAACGGCGTGCCGATCGAGGTCAGCAGGACGGCCTGTTTGGGTGCCGGGAACGGCCGCCATTGCGCGCGGATGTTCCATTTCGGGTCGACTGGAAAGTGTTCGATGCCGCTGAATCCCAGCCGTCGCGGCGACTGCGGATCGCGATAACGCCACCCCAGGATGCTGCCGGTGCGCACCAGGTAGAACTCCGCGTCCCCCACTTGAACGCGACTGGCCTCGTTGACATGGGCGACGCCGGGAATCAGGACCGCCCGCAACAGCGGCTCTCCCGCCATCTGGGCGCCAGCGCGCGCATCCGCAGCGATTGTTGCCAGGCCCTCGCGGTCCACCTGCAGCATCCCCAGCTCGGCCGGGCCACCGGGCAGTACCACGTCATTGGCGGCGGCACTGCCCACGCTGTACGTCCCGGCCTTGAGGCGGCCGGAACCGGTGTAGCTGAGCCAGCCATCGGGCGCACGCAGGCTGGCCAGACGCTTCGCCCGCCACTGCTCCACATCACGCAGGTATTGACGCGCAGCATCGCCCGACAAGCCATTGCCGGGCGCATTGCATGCCCCCAGAACCGCCGCCAACAACGCCACCGCTAGCCATTTCAATGAACGCACGCTTCCCCCGAAGCATTCATACCCATCGGCACCGCCCCCACTACGCGGCGTACTGACAACTCAGGCGGTAGCCACCGGCCTGCCTGCATCGCTGCACCAGCCACTCCAGGAATCACTGAACACCCGCAGCCCCGGCATCCCGGCATGCGCGAACGCCAACGCCAAATGGCATGCGGTAACCCCCGAACCGCACATCACGGCCACCTGTGCCGGCGCCTGCCCTGACAGCAGCGGCGCCAATTCCGCACGCAGCTCCTGCACGGGTCGGAAACGACCATCACGCAGATTCATGCCGAACGGTCGGTTCAACGCTCCCGGCACATGCCCGGCCACCGGATCCAAGGGCTCGACTTCGCCGCGATAACGCTCGCCGGCACGCGCGTCCAGCAACCACGCCGGCGTCTGTGACAAGCGCGCCTGCACTTCATCGACACTGACCACCTGGGCCATATCAAACCGCCCGGGGTAGGCCGGCAAGGCAGGAACCGCAGCCGGGGTCGCATCCAATGCATGCCCCGCTGCCTGCCAAGCGGCCAGGCCGCCATCAAGTACAGCGACCTTGTGGTGGCCGATCAGGCGCAGCAACCACCACAGGCGCGCTGCGGCCATGCTGCCATCGGCCGCATCGTAAACCACCACCTGGGTATCCGGCCCGATCCCCCAGTCGCCGAGGCGTGCGGCAAAAACCTCGCTGTCCGGCAGTGGATGCCGGCCATGCCCTTGCTTGCGCATGTCCGACAGGTCGCTTTCCAGATCGGCATGGATCGCACCGGGAATATGCCCCGCCGCGTAGCCGGCCCCACCGGCGTTTTTGTCGGCCAGCGAATAGCGCGCGTCGACCACCCGCAGCGCGGTACTGGCGGTGGCGCGTGCGTCGACCACGCGCCATTCGGGTCGGGCCAGGGCGTGGGCCAGGTCCGCCACATCAATCAACGTGGTCCACGAATAAGCGGTCGCGCTCATGCCTGCTGCTCCAATCGACGGCGAAGGTTGTAGAGGATGGCTGCAGTCGCGCCCCAGATGCGCTGCCCGGGCCAGCTGTATTCCATGACATGACGGACACGTCCGCCATGCTCGATGTCCACCCTTCGCAGATTTGCCGGGTCCATCAGGTAATCCAGCGGTACTTCAAAGACCTCGGCCACCTCGCCGGGCTCAGGCCGCGCAATGAATGCCGGATCCACCACCGCGACTACCGGCGTCACCCGGAACCCGGTAATGGTGATGAAGGGATCCAGGTAGCCCAGGGCCAGCACCTGGCTGCGGGCCAAGGCGATCTCCTCGTCACTCTCGCGCAGAGCGGCGGCCAAGGGGTTGCGATCGACGGTTTCGATGCGGCCACCGGGAAAACCCACTTGTCCACCGTGGTTGCGCAGTGCTTCGGTGCGTCGAGTCAATATCACCTGGGTCCCCTGCGGCCGCGGCACCAGTCCCGCCAATACTGCCGCTTCCACCGGCGGCCCGGGGGGCAACAGATCTTCCAGTTCGGAACGGTTCCAGCCCTGTCCAGTGGGTGCCTGGGTGAGTGGCATCAAGGCTTTCTGCAGCCGATCACGGTCCTGCAGCTGATCCGCAAATGCCGCGGCGTGTCGTGAGCGCCCTGGTAGTTCCTGTGTCATGACCCGACGCCGCTCGTCCTCGCTCATGCGCATCCAGCCACCGATCTCGGCACCACTGCGCCAGCAACCACGGCAATAGCCCTGCTCATCAAGCGCGCAGATGCCAATACAGGGGCTGGAGATGACACGAGCAGGAGCATCCATCAATTCAAACATCACGCTAGCGTAGCGCGAGGGGGACCCTGTGAACCAGCTTCCAGCGGCTGATCGCCCGCCTTTTGCGTTGCAACGATGGCAATGTCGGCGACGTCGACCACTCCCATTCAGCGAAACCGTTCGCCGAAGGTCCACATTTATTTTGTGATGCAGTTCAAATTGTGGTTGAGCGGCGGTTCATCTACGGGCACACTCCGATTGCCGACAGGGGGAACACGAACCATCCGATGCGCATGACGCGCGTTCGATCAGCGTGGCTGTTCGACACCCGCCTCGCCCGCATATGGATGGAGCCTTATCGCTTTTCACTCTGTAAGCGGAGCCCGGAAATGAGAATGGCAAAACCCTCCTTGTTGTTATCGGCGCTGGCCTTGACCGCCAGCCTTTCAGTACAGGCCCATGAGCCGCCAACGGACGGCAACCCAAGTTCCCCTACCGAAAGCGGCATGGTTGCCGGCATCGATGCCAAGACCGGCAAACTGCGCAAACTCACGGATACTGAAATCAGGGCACTTTCCGACAAGGCCAACGCCATGCCGTCGGCAAGCCGCAGCGCCGCCGGAGCCAACGCCGCGTGGGCACGCATTCCGCAGACCGGCACCGAGGCCGCCAAGACCATACGGCTACAGAGCAACGGCATGAGCACCGCCGACCTGCCCCTGTCGGCAATGAATTCGTTGAGCATCGAACGCACTGCCACTGGCGAAGTGCGGATCCTGGAGAACGGCGACCCGCTTTCGCATGGCAGGCAGGAGGTGTCCGAATGAAGACCTTGCTGCTTTCGGCCGTCATCGGCACCTGCCTGCTCGGCGCCACCGCGCACGCCGCCATCATCACCCCCATCAACCAGGACCCTGCTGGCAAGGGCCTCAACGACCCCACCCTGCGCGCACCGGAAGGCGGCAATCCCGGCAAGACGGTGGGCGAGCAACGCCGCATCGTCTATCAGTTCGCCGCCGATCTGTGGGGCGCTGTATTGCAGAGCGACGTGGAGACGTTCGTCGGCGCAAGTTTCCAGGACCTTGCCTGCACGGCTACCGGCGGCACACTGGGCTCGGCCGGCGCCTCATGGATCGCAACTACGCCACCGACAGCGACCGAACTGGGCATGATCTACCACGCCCCGTTGGCCAACGCCCTCAATGGCAGCCGCATCACCATCAGCAGTGCCGGCACCGACATCACCAGCCGCTTCAACAACAATCTGGGCGGCAGTAATCCCGATGGCACACCGTGCATGACCGGTTCGGGCTGGTATTACGGCCTGGACGGCAAAGCACCCGATGACCGGGTCAGCTTCCTCGACGTGGTGATGCATGAGATCGGCCACGGCCTTGGTTTCTCCGGCTTCGTCGGTTACACCACTGGCCGCCTGGGCGAACGCATCGGCATCCCGCAGTACTACGGGTATTCGGATGTCTATACCGAGAACGCCTTCGACAACCTGTCGGGCAAGCGTTTCACCGAAGCCAGCATGACCAACGCGCTGCGCGCTACATCCATCAAGACCCGTGGCGCACCGGCCTGGAATGGCGCAACCACCAGGGCACAAACGCCGCTGTGGCTGGACCCGGCGGTGGTGCTGTCGGTCAACGGCAGCAGCGTGGTCACGCAGTTCTTCGGCACGGCCTCGTTTGGCCCGCCAGCTACTCCGGCCAACTTCGCCGGCGCAGTCGCCATTGCCAACGATGGCACTGGTGCCGATACCGCGGATGCCTGTGAAGTGATTCCTGCCGGCAGTCTCAGCGGCAAGGTTGCCTATATCAATCGTGGCGGTTGCGCATTCGAGATCAAGGCGGCCAACGCCCAGGCAGCGGGTGCAGTCGCGGCGATCATTGGCAATGTTGCCAGTTCCGGCGACCCGGGCACCGCACCCGGCATGGCCGAAGACCCCAGCGTCAACGCCACCATCCCGACCCTGAGCGTCAATCTCGCCGATGCCAACCTGATCAAGGCTGCCGCACAGGCCGGTACCGCGTTGACCGCGTCGCTGGGAGAGGTTGCCGGACGCTACGCCGGTGCCGACGCCAGCGGGCGCCCACTGCTGTACGCCCCGGCCGTGGTTGCCAGCGGCTCGACCTTCTCGCACTTTGAAAGCGTGCTGATACCGGATGCACTGATGGAGCCAGCCAACAGCCCCAACACCGACGCCGGACGCATGGTCGACCTCACCCTGGCGGCTTTCGTCGACGAAGGCTGGAGCTTGAATGCAGGCACGGCACGCATCGGCAGCTGCGACACGGGGGTAAAGTTGTTCAAGAACCCGGGGTTGATTGCGGGCGCCAATGTGCAGGCGCAGGACCGCCTGTGCCGGACCACCGCCAACGGCAACCGTGCGCTCTACCTGCGTTGCATGAACGATACCGCGGCTTCGCTGAAAGCCGTCAATCTGATCAGTACAGTTGAACAGGCGGGTATACGTACCTGCGCTGCCAAGGTGACTACGCCGTAAATCCAGATCACGCATAGTGTGCAGGCAGTGCCGAGCCATGCTCGGCAAGACGCTACCAATTGCACCTGCAGATCGTCCACAATCAGCTCGGGAGTGAAAAAAGAGTCGGCGCCTCGATGGCGCCGGCTCTTCTTCGTTTTACACAGCATCGGTGGCCACTGCCCCAGCAACCAGTCAGCTTGCAATGCTCAGCCCCGCGGCCTTGCGCGTGCACTGGACCGCTCGTTGACGAAGAAACGCTGCTGCTGATTTCGCGGGTAAAGCCTTTGCCGAGCATGGCTCGGCACTACCGGCAAACCAATGCGGATTCGGAAAAAAGAAAGCGCCGGTGTTGCCACCGGCGCTTTCATTACATCACTGGCGCGCTATTACTTGACGCTGACCAGCTTGATCTCGAACTGCACAGCCACGTTCGGCGGGAACGGGGTGCGCGGGTCGGCACCGTAGGCCTTGTCCGGCGGCAGGGTGACTTCCCACTTGGCGCCGGCCGGCATCTGCAGCAGGGTTTCACGCATGGCCGCCATCTCGACTTCGCTCAGCTTGATCGACGGGATCGACTGCGCCGGGCGGGCTTCGGTCGGACGCTGGCCGTACGGGAACGGACCGGCAACTTCCAGGGCGACGGTGCTGGCCTGGGTCGGCTTGGCACCGGCACCGGCTTCGATCACGCGGTACTGCACGCCGCTGGCCAGGGTCTGCACGCCGGCCTTGGCCTTGTTGGCAGCAATGAACTGGTCACTACGGGTCTTGTTTTCAGCAGCAGCCTTTTCGTACTCGGCCTTGGCAGCCTGGGCACGGCCCTGCTCACGACGCTGGAACGCTTCAACGGCGGGCTTCAGCTGGTCAGCGGTGATTGCCGGCTGCTTCTTGGCGTAGGCATCCTGCAGGCCTTTCACCACCGAAGCGATGTCCAGCTGTTCGCCACGACCAGTGAGTTCGGCCAGATTGTTGCCGTAGTCATAGCCGAAGTAATAGCTCAGCTTGCCCTTTTCGGACGCGATGTCCTGGGCGAAAGCGGTGCCGGTGACGGCCAGGGCGGCCACGGCGACCGCGATAGAACGCAACTTCATCAAACAGTTCTCCAGGAATGGTGTCTCAGGGCAAGCATGCCGCTAGAGGCGACGGGTTAGGATAGCCGTCACAAAGGCTGTCCGCCACTGACGACGCTCACCTATGACCGCCGTTGGTTCAAAGAGTTCCATTCCTCACTTTTTTTTAACGTTTTGAGGCTTTCCCCTATATGTCCGATGCCCCGGTTTCGATCAGCACCCACGCAGGCGTACGCACCATCACCGTGCAGCGCCCGGAAAAGCTCAATGCCCTCAACCGGCTGACCCTGGAAACCCTGGACGCCGCCTTTGCCGAGGCGGCGCTGGCCGAGGACGTAAGAGTGATTATCCTGACCGGCGCTGGCAGCAAAGCCTTCGTTGCCGGAGCGGATATCTCGGAAATGAACACGCTCACCCCGGTTCAGGGCCGTGACTTTTCGCTGGTGGGGCAGCGCCTCATGCGCCGGATCGAACGCCTGAACAAGCCCGTCATCGCCATGGTGAACGGCTTCGCACTGGGTGGCGGCATGGAATTGGCCATGGCCTGCCACCTGCGCATCGCCGCCGACAGCGCCAAGGTCGGTCAGCCAGAGATCAACCTGGGCCTGGTACCGGGTTTTGGCGGCACGCAGCGCCTGCTGCGTCTGGCCGGCCGTGCGGCCGCGCTGGAACTTTGCCTGCTGGGCGCACCGATCAGCGCCGAGCGCGCCCAGCAGTTGGGCCTGGTCAACCGCGTGGTGCCGGCCGCCGAGCTGGAAGCAGAGACCACCAAGCTGGCAGAGCAGTTGGCCAATGCGGCCCCGCTGGCGTTGCGCGGCATTCTGGATGCGATCAACGTTGGCGGCGAATGCGGGATCGAGGAAGGATTGGAGTATGAAAGCGCGCAGTTCGGCCTGGTGTTCTCCACCGACGACATGCGCGAAGGCACCAGCGCCTTCCTGGAACGCCGCAAGCCGGAATTCAAGAATCGTTGAGTTGTCCATGTCCAACCCAAGCGCCACACCCCGCCAATTGCTGCAATTCGTACTGGACGATGATCTGGATGCGGCGCTGCGCGCCGGGCTGATGGACTACCTGCCGCAGCCCGGCGACGAACGGCTGGATCCCGCCTACCCGCAGCTGCCACAGCAGTTGCAGCAGGCCCAGCAGCAGCTGCGTACGGCCTGGGCCGCGCGTGAGCGCCATCACGCCCGCGCCGCGCGACTTGAACGTCGCGATGCCGAGCGGCAGGCGCGTCGTGCACCACCGCCTGCAGCTGACAGCAAGCCCGCCCTACCCTCTGCGGCGGCAGCAATCCTGGCCCGGGCCAAGGCACGAGCGGCAGAGAAGTCAGGCACATGACGGCAGTGGCAGTGAAGAAAACAACGACGAAAAAAGCCACCGCAAAGAAGATCGGTGCCAAGAAGATCGCGGTAAAGAAGGCTCCGGCAAAAAAGCCCGCGGCGGTGAACGCTACGTCCACACGTGGCAGCAAACGCATGAATGCCGCCGAAGTGCTGGAAATGTTCACCCGCTTGCGTGAGCTCAATCCACATCCAACCACCGAGCTGGAGTACGGCTCACCGTTCGAACTGCTGGTGGCGGTGACCTTGTCGGCACAGGCAACCGATGTCGGCGTCAACAAGGCCACCCGCAAGCTGTTCCCGGTCGCCAATACCGCCCAGGCCATCCTCGCCCTGGGCGAGGACGGGCTCAAGCCGTACATATCCACCATTGGCCTGTTCAACGCCAAGGCCAAGAACGTGATTGCCGCCTGCGCGATCCTGGTTGAAAAGTATGGCGGCGAAGTCCCTGCCGAGCGTGCCGCACTGGAAGCCCTCCCCGGCGTCGGCCGCAAGACCGCCAATGTTGTGCTCAACACCGCCTTCGGGCAGTCGACCATGGCGGTGGATACGCACATCTTCCGTGTCGCCAACCGCACCGGCTTGGCACCCGGCAAGGATGTGCGTGCCGTCGAGGATGGCTTGATGAAGGTCATCCCGGAAGAATTCCTGCAGGATGCACATCACTGGCTGATCCTGCACGGACGCTATGTCTGCAAGGCACGCAAACCGGACTGCCCGCAATGCGTGATCCGCGACCTCTGCCACTTCAAGGACAAGACCGCCGACGCTGCGTGAACGTCGGCGGCTGCCATCTGTACGACACTTTCCCGTAACAGCCACAAGGCCCAATACGCAGGGCCTTGTGCCACAAGGCCAAAGCTGGTCGCCGAACTGTCACATTTACGCAATCTTTACGCCCTAGCCTTCGCAGCAACCTCCAACCGCCTGCAAGGCTACCCACCCAATGAAACTGCATCGCCAACTCCTCACCGCGGCCGTGGCTGCTGCACTGTTCGCGCCGGCTGCACACGCTGAAGTCGCCATCGACGTTATTGGCGGTTCCGAAATCACCTTCGAAGGCCTGGTCCAGGCCGACGGCAACTGGTTCAGCAATGACAAGGCCGACTTGAACGGCAACACCGGCAAGAACGGCAAGGACAGCGAATTCGAGCTGCGTCGCGCCGAGCTGGTGCTGAAGGGCAAGGGCCCGGGCAACATCGAGTGGGTGGTCGGCTACGACGCCAAGGCTGACAAGTTCCTCGACACCAACGTCAAGTACAAGCTGGGCGGCAACAGCAACCACTTCCTGCAGGCCGGCCAGTTCAAACAGCCGAACAGCCTGGAAGAACTGTCCAGCACCAAGAACAACGACTTCATCTCCAAGGCTACCGTCACCAACACCTACGCGGTTGCCCGCCGCCTCGGCGTGGGCTACGGCATGGGCGATGCCAACTGGTCGGTCACCGCCTCGGCCTTCGGCCGCGAGCTGACCCGCGACCTGGCCCATGGTAGTGGCTATGGCGTGCGCGGCACCTTCGCCCCGATCAATGAGAAGGGCAACATCCTGCACCTGGGCCTGAGCTACGTCGACTACGACACCGACGCCGATCTGCTGCGCCTGCGCGCCCGCCCGAACGCCGACCTGGCCACCGTGCGCCTGGTCGATAGCGGCGACCTGAAGGACACCGACCGCCTGAGCACCATCGGCGCCGAAGCCATGTACGTGCGCGGCCCGTTCAAGGCCCAGGGCGAGTACTACAGCTCCAAGGCCAAGCGTTACGACCACGCCAACTACAGCAGCGACGGCTACTACATCAGTGGCGTGTGGAACGTCACCGGCGAGACCTGGGGCTACAAGGGCGGCACCCCGAGCCTGGGTCTGCCGGATGAGCCGGGCCGTGGCATGTGGCAGCTGGGCGCGCGCTTTGATCACATCGATCTGAACGACGGCGGCCTGAAGGCCCCGGCCGTGGTCGGCGGCACCCCGCTGGTGGACGGCGTGCTGGGCGGCAAGATGGACATCTGGACCGTGGGTGCCAACTGGTACTGGCGTTCCAACTTCAAGGCCTCGCTGAACTATGTGATGGTCGACAGCAACAAGTACTCCTCGTCCAGCAAGAAGTTCGTCAGCGACAAGCCGGACATCCTGGAAGCCCGCCTGCAGTTCTTCTGGTAAGCAGCGGCTGTATGCACTGCACGAACGCCCCGCAAGGGGCGTTCGTCGTTGCAGCGCCTGTGACTTTGTAGGAGCGGCGTAAGCCGCGAAGCTGATACTGCCGATGCGCAGGCGATTGTCGCAATCTGGAAGTGTGTCGGCTTCGCGGCTTACGCCGCTCCTACAAGGGCCAGGGCACGAGCGCTTCCGCAGGTTGAAGCTGTGTAAGCTTGGGCGCTCACGTCGCGCCCACAACACATTATGTGGAGCGCACACCGAATGGACGGACCCATGCGCACCTGCCTGCTCGTACTGTTGCTTTCCCTGCCCTTCACCAGCGTCGCCCAGGACTGTGGTGACGCCGCCGCGCGCATCACCCGGGCCTATCAACAACGCGACACGGCCATCCTGCCCGCGCGGCCCGGTTGGGCCATCGATGCCAGCCGTGGCGCCTGCCGGGTTTGGCCAGCCGATACCCGCCTGACCTTGATCGCGGTACCACTGCTGGGGCCGGAAGAAGCCAATGGCGACGTGCAGGCTGGCGACCTGGACATCCTGGTCATCGACAGCAACACCCTGCAGGCGCGGGCCGCCCTGCGCTTGGCCGACGCTGTCAGTAGCGATGCGATCCGCGTTGACGGCATCTACCTGGATACCGCCCGTTATCGGCTCGATGCCGATACCCGCGCCTTCGGCGTGCGCGTCACCCGCAGCGGTTCCTCACGTGCCAATCCGTTCGGTGAGGAACAGCTGCAGTTGTTCGTCCACGACGGCAGCCGCCTGCAGGCAATCACCAACCCCATCGTCATGCAAAGCAATGGCGGCGAATGGGACACCAACTGCACCGGCGAATTCCAACAACGCAGCCGCACCCTCGAGGTTGGCCCGACACCAGCCCAGGGTTGGGCGACCCTGTATATCCGCGAACGCGGCGAGGACACCGAACAACGTGAAGATGCTGGCGGCAACTGCAGCGAAACCCGCACAGCACTGCCAGCCAAGCGATACACCCTCACTCCACAACGCCAGCACTACCCGCTGCCGGACACGGTGAAGGCCGTATTCTGAGCTCATGAAACGCTGTCATGCATACGTCATATGACAGACGCTGCACTGTCATCAAATCGTTATGGAATAGGCGCCGGGCGGAACTCACCGCACATTCACACCTCCCAGGAGCCACTTGTGATCCACGCCATCAAATCGCGCGCAGCCGTTGCCATCCTCGCTGCGTCGTCCGTCTTCGCCGCCAACGCTGCCGATGTCACCGGCGCCGGCGCGTCCTTCATCTACCCGGTCATGTCGAAGTGGTCGGCCGATTACAGCGCCGCCACCAGCAAGCGCGTAAATTACCAGTCCATCGGCTCGGGCGGCGGTATTGCCCAGATCAAGGCCAACACGGTTGACTTCGGTTCCTCCGATGCCCCGCTGAAGCCGGAAGAACTGGCCTCGGCCGGCCTGGTGCAGTTCCCGTCGGTGATCGGCGGCGTGGTGCCGGTGCTCAACGTGCCGGGCGTGGAAGCGGGTGCGATGAAGCTGGACGGCCCGACCCTGGCCAACATTTTCCTGGGCAAGATCAGCAAGTGGAATGATCCGGCGATCGTCGCCCTGAACGCAGGCCTGACCCTGCCGGACACCAAGATCACCGTCGTGCACCGCTCTGACGGTTCGGGCACCACCTTCAACTTCGTCAACTTCCTGTCCAAGGTCAACGCCGACTGGAAGACCACCGTCGGTGAAGGCACCAGCGTCCAATGGCCGGTCGGCATCGGCGGCAAGGGCAACGAAGGCGTCGCCGCCTACGTCAAGCAGATCCGGGGCTCGATCGGCTATGTCGAGTTCTCCTACGCACTGCAGAACCGTCTGACCTTCTCGCGCATGAAGAATGCCGCAGGCAACTTCGTGCAGCCGCGTGACGAAACCTTCTCGGCTGCTGCCGCCAGCGCAGACTGGGCGAACGCGCGTGACTTCTACCTGGTGATGACCAACGCCCCGGGTGAGCAGGCCTGGCCGATCACTGCCACCAACTTCATCCTGATGCGCAAGCAGCCGAAGACGGCCGAAGGTGCCAAGGCCGCGGTCGAATACTTCCGCTGGATCTATGCCAATGGCGACGCCCAGGCCCGTCAGCTGGACTACGTGCCGCTGCCGGATACGCTGGTCCGCCAGATCGAAACCTACTGGCAGCAGAACCTGCGTTACTGAGTGAAGAGCCGGCGGGACCCTCTCCCCCGCCGTCTCAAGCGCGGGTCACGTGGTCCGCGGGTTTTTTTTTTTTTTTTTGTGCGGGCCCGCCCCCGCCCCCCCAGGCGGGGAACCCCCACCCCCCTTTCCCGCCCCCCCTGGGTGGGGGTTGTCTATCCGGGCAACCCCCCGCCCGAGCTGGCCCCGGCACTACCCTTCGGCATTGTCGCGACCGCCCCCCCCTGTAG